>CALKYK010000354.1 GCA_938003715.1 uncultured Gammaproteobacteria bacterium | reverse complement strand
GCCGTGCACACGCCCGGCCACGCGTCGAACCACCTGTGCTAACTGCACGATGCGTCGCGCCGACTTTTCACCGGCGATCACATCATCAACGGCTCGACCGTCGTCATCGATCCGCCGGACGGCAACATGGGCGCCTACCTGCGTTCGCTCGAGCGTCTGCTCGACCTCGACCTGGACGCGATTCTGCCCGGGCACGGCGACGTCATCGCAGAGCCGCACGATGCCGTGCGGCGGCTGATCGAACATCGCCGCGGCCGCGAGGCGAAAGTGATAGCCGCCCTGCAAGCGCACCCTGACGCGACGTCACGTGAACTCGTACCGGCGGTCTACGCGGACGTCGACCCGAAGCTGTTCGATCTCGCGGAGCATTCGCTGCTCGCGCACCTTCTGCTGCTGGAAGAAGAATGCCAGGCCGAGATGCAGCGCGGGCGCTGGCGCCTCACGGACTGATCAGCCGCCGTCCAGGTCGGCAAAGCGGCCGCCATCGCCGGCGAGTTTTTCAAGCAGCGTCGGTGGCTCCCAGTACTGCGGGCCGAAGCGGTCCCGATACGCGCAGACGGTGTCGTACACCGCCTTGGCGCCAACCGTGTCGGCGAAGTGCATCGGGCCGCCGCGATGCCGTGGAAAGCCGTAACCGTTGATCCAGATCACGTCGATGTCACCGGCGCGGGTCGCGATGCCTTCCTCGAGGATGCGCGCACCCTCGAGGATCATTGCGTAGATGCAACGGGTGACGATTTCGTCTTCGTCAATGTCGCGGCGCTCGACGCCGAGCCGTTCGGCTTCCGCCGCAATCATGGCCTCGACGTCGGGGTCCGGCAGCGGCGTGCGCGACCCGGCTTCGTAGCGGTAGATGCCCTTGCCGGTTTTCTGCCCGTACCGGCCCTGTTCGGCCAAAAGGTCGGCAACACGATAAAAACGCGGGTCGTCCGGCAGGTCGTCTCTTTCCCTGCGCACCTTGTAGCCCCCGTCGCGTCCGGCCAGGTCGCCCACCGCATTGGGGCCCATCGCCATGCCCCAGTCGGTCAGCGCAAGGTCGATGTCTTGCGGGGCCGCACCTTCCAGCAGCAAAAGCTGGTTCTCCCTGCCGTAGCCGTACAGCATGCGGTTGCCGACGAAGCCGAAGCAGTTGCCGACGAC
This sequence comes from uncultured Gammaproteobacteria bacterium, assembly GCA_938003715.1. Taxonomy (GTDB): domain Bacteria; phylum Pseudomonadota; class Gammaproteobacteria; order Steroidobacterales; family Woeseiaceae; genus SZUA-117. The sequence goes on along the minus strand of CALKYK010000354.1, from coordinate 4,478 downwards.
GACGCCGATCTTGCGCAGCCGCTTCGCCAGCGCGAGTGAGGTCGCGATCACGTCGGGCGCCGTCTTCGCGCCGCGCACGATCTCGAGCAGCCGCATGATGTGCGCCGGACTGAAAAAGTGCAGCCCGATCACGTCCTGCGGCCGCCCGGTAACGGACGCGATTTCGTCGATGTCGAGCGTCGAGGTATTGGTGGCGAGTATCGCGCCCGGTTTGACGACGCGGTCCAGCGTTTCGAACACATCCTTTTTGACCGCCATGCTTTCGAAGACGGCCTCGATCACGAGATCGACATCCGATAGCACGTCGTAGTCGTCGGTCGTCGCCAGTCTCGCCAGGCCGTCGTCCATCTCCGACTGGCTCAGCTTGCCCCGGGCGACGCCGCCTTCGAAATAACCCCGGATCGTGGCGGCACCGCGCTCCAGGCCCTCGCGGCTGTTGTCGAGCAGGTGCACGTGAAGACCGGAAAGCAGGCCGCTGTAAGCAATGCCGGCACCCATCGTGCCCGCGCCGAGTACACCTATTGTTTCAATCGGCCGGATGTCGGTATTCCGCTCGATGCCGGGCACCCTGGACACCGCGCGCTCTGCAAAAAAAGCATGGCGCAGCCCTGCGGACTGCGGTGACGCCTTGCATTCGAGGAATGCGTCGCGTTCGAATGCCACGGCCTGATCGAAGCCGTCCGTCAGACCGAGTTCGACGGCGTCGACGATGCGAAACGGGGAAACCAGGCCACGCGCTTTTTTTGCCAGCGTAGCGCGAGTGTTCTCGAACACCGCTTCATCGACCGGAGCAATGTCGAAATCGCGAACTCGCCGGACTCCGCGGTCGATAACGCGCTTCGCGTAGTCGACGGCCGCAGCAAGGAGATCTCCGGTGGTGATTTCGTCGACCAGTCCCGATGCGACCGCGTCGGCGGCGTCGATCGGCTCGCCCGACAGCATCATCTCGAGCGCTTTCGGAACGCCGACCAGGCGAGGCAGGCGCTGCGTACCGCTCGCCCCGGGCAGCAGGCCGAGCTTCACTTCCGGCAGGCCGAGCATCGCCGTATCGGCTGCAATGCGGTAGTGACAGCCCATGGCCACCTCGAGCCCGCCGCCGAGCGCCGTGCCGTGTATGGCCGCGACGACGGGTTTGTCCATCGCCTCGATACGTGCGACCAGGTCCGGCAGGTGCGGCGGTTGGGGGGGCTTGTCGAATTCGCGTATGTCCGCACCGGCTATGAACGTCCGGCCGGCGCAGATCAGGACGACGGCGTGCACCGCGCCGTCCGCGCCCGCGGCGTCGATGCAGTCGGCGATGCCTTCGCGTACCGCCCCGGAGAGCGCATTGACCGGCGGGTTGTCGACCGTGATGACGCCGATCGATTTTTTGACGTCGAGGCTTACGGGATCCATTGTCGGGGCGTGCTCACACTGCGGGGAGCGCATTGTCGCAGAATTGCGCAAGCGGTACCGGACCGCCGCGCGGCAGGCTTGAACTCCCCCGGTCTATCGAATAGCTTTACGTGCCCGCGACGGCCCGAGGACCCCGTGCATGACGTTCGTCGTCACCGAATCCTGCATCAAGTGCAAGCTGACCGACTGCGTCGAAGTCTGCCCGGTGGACTGTTTCCACGAGGGGCCGAACATGCTGGTGATCGATCCCGAGGAGTGCATCGACTGCACGCTGTGCGAACCGGAATGCCCGGTCGAGGCGATCTTTTCCGAGGACGAGCTGCCAGAAGACCAGCGCGAATTCCTGAAGCTAAACGAAGAGCTGTCGCGCGAATGGCCGGTCATCACCGAGATGAAGGACCCGCCGCCCGACGCCGACGAATGGCGCGAGGTGAAGGACAAGCGACAGCTCCTCGAGCGCTGATCCGCTCACGCCTTCGATTTCACGAGCTCGGTAACCGCGGCCGCGAGTTCCGCCGGCGCGTCTTCCTGTATGAAATGGCCCGCGTCGAGAATCGTACGGTGCGGCTGCGCCCGGGCGCCCGGCACGTGGCGAATGAATGCGTCGTTCGCGCCGCGCGTGATCGGGTCGCGGTTGCCGAACGCGGTCAGGAACGGTTTCTGCCAGCGACCGAACGTCTCCCAGGCGGCGCGGTTCGCCGGCGCGGCCGGATCGTCGGGCCGCGACGGGACCAGCAGCGGGAAGGCGCGGGCGCCTGCCTTGTAGCGGTACGACGGGAACGGCGCGTCGTAGGCTCTCCGCTCGTCGTCGGTCAGCCTGCGTCGTGTACCGCTCTGCACGATTTTTCCGATCGGGAACCAGGGGCTGTAGCGGGCGAACGCCTGCCAGGTTCGAAACGCCTTCGGCATCTCCTGGTCGCCGGTCGGCAGGCCGCCGTTGGCGACCACGACGCGGGCGAAGCGAGATTCGTTTTCCGCTGCAACGCGCAGTCCGATCAGTGACCCCCAGTCCTGGCACACCAGCGTGATGCACTCGAGTCCGACGGCCTCGACGAAAGCGGTCATCCAGCGCACGTGGCGTTCGTAACTGTATGCACCGCGCCGGCGCGGCTTGTCCGACTTGCCGAATCCCGTCAGGTCCGGCGCGACGGCGCGCAGGCCGGCGCTGACGAGCGGCGGGATCATGTGCCGGTACAGGTAGCTCCAGGTCGGTTCGCCGTGCAGGAGCAGCACCACTTCGCCGTCTCTCGGTCCCTCGTCCACGAAGTGCACGCGCAGGCCATCGACCTCCGCGAATTGCGGCTCGAAGGGATAGTCCGGCAGGTTGTCGAAGCGCGATGCCGGTGTGCGCATGATCTTCATCTGCAAATCACCCGAGCGTGCGGCCGACGAACCAGTACACGCCGATGCTCGCGAGCCCGGCCGCAACGAGCTGCGGCAGGGCGCGAGGCACGTGATCACCGAGAACTCGCGCCGCGAGCAGCGCAACAGCGACCAGCGCGAGCTGGCCGAGTTCGACGCCCAGGTTGAATCCGAGCAGCGGCACGAACAGCGCGCCACCCAAAAGACCCGTATCCATCAGGAACCCTGCGAAGCCAAAGCCGTGCACGAGACCGAAGCAGAGCGTCGCCACGAACAGGAGCAGCGGAATGCGCTTCGGATCGGTTCGCACCATCGTGCCGGCCGCGAGCAGGTAGCAGGCGGAAAACAACCCGAAGCCCAGGTAGGTTGCGAGCGCGCGCAGTTCCAGGGCGCCGCTCATCACCGCGGCGGCGCCGGTGCCCGCGGCCGCTGCGAGCGACAGCAGCGCATAGCGGCCGATGTGGCGCCTATCCGCGATGAAGTATTCGACGGCGACCAGCGCAACAGTGAAGCCGATGAACGCCTCGACCAGCCGCCCCTCGGCGTGGACGTACCCGAGCACCGCGGCGGCGAGGCTCAGCGAGTGACCCAGCGTGAACCCGGTGACCGCGACGATCGTCCGGCCGACGGAGCCCGCCACCAGCATCAGGCCGAGCAGGAACGCGATGTGATCGATGCCGCCCGCGATGTGTTCGGCGCCGAGCATCAGGAATGCGGCGAACGACGGTGACCGCTGAGCTGTTTCGAGACCGGTAATGTCCCAGGTGTCCGCGCTGTCTGTCAGGAGCGTCTCGCCGAACTGGCGACCGCCGGCATGCACGCGGGCAAAATTGACGTGCGCCGGTGCCACGTCGTACATCGCCCGCAGCGAGAGCGCAGTCGGTGTCGCGCCGGCGCAGTCGAACGACAGCTCGGTGCGCACGAAACCCGACGGCGCCGACAACGCGTTGCTGCCGGTGAGTTCGCAGTCGGTACCCTTTGGGGCAACGCCGGCAGACGCCTGGACGTCGCGTAGAAACAGATCACCGGGCGGCAGCGTCGCGTCCGCCACCTGGTACAGCAGCATGACCTCGCGCAGGGGTATGGTCACTTGTGCCGTCACCGACGAATTGGACACATACCAGTGTGAATAACTTTCGCTGCGCGTGTGCGCATCCGCTGCGAGTGGCACGAGCACCGTCATCGCCGCGACCAGCAGCCTGCGTCGAAGAACTCCGGTCACGGTTTGCGCACCACGACGTCGGCGCGCTGCCGCAGATCGTCCAGGTAGGCTTCGAGCGCGCGGTCGGCGAGGTGCCGGCGGTAATCGAGCAGAACCCGGTTGCGAATCGAGGCCAGGTCCGACTCTGTCGCGAACTCGCGATCGTTCACGCGGATCACGAGCCAGCGGCCGCGCCGGGCGAAGATCGCGCTGGCGCCGTCGGGCATGTCCGCCGCGGCGGCGGCAATGCCGGGACCGACGTGGTCGGCCAGTGCCTCGACCGGCAGCAGCGACGTGGGCATGTCCTGCAGGGGTTCCATGCCATCCACGGCGGGCGCACCGTCGCTTTTCTCGAGGGCAGCGATGAACGCCTGCGCGACCCGTTCGTCGTCCGAGACCCAGGCCTCCACCGCGACCGCCGCGCTGGCGGCGTCGACCGCCCCGGTGCCGTCGTCACACTGCACCGTCGGAGCGAAGTCGAGGCGCGCGCCGTCGGCGCCCGCTCAGACTCAGGCCAGGA
>CALKYK010000353.1 GCA_938003715.1 uncultured Gammaproteobacteria bacterium | reverse complement strand
CGACGTCCGCTTCGAGGTACATTTGCATACTTTGTCTATCCCGTATCAAAAAAAACCCCACAATCCGGTGCGGATGCGGGGTCGTCGTTGCAGATTTCCTGTGACGCGCGTTACCCGCGAACTCTCCTGCCGAGGAGTCCGAGGAGATCGCCGGCGAGCAGCAGCAAAGCCGATCGCCGGAGCCGGATCGCGTTGGCGCGACGTGCGTTCATAGCCGCGGATCATGTTGGATGCCTGTGGTGATGTCAAATCGAGTAAATTCAGTTACTTGTGGAACGATTCGCGGGATTCGCCGACGCCGAACCAAATGAAGAAAGAACTTTACCTAAAGATACTAAGTTACTGATTGAAAATCGAAACAGTTTTGCATCGAGGTGTCGGGTTGATGCATGGCGTCGTCCAGGCGTCGGGCGCGGCACCTCGCGTCGGCGCCGACGCGTCGCGGCGTGCGCGACGTCGCCCTCTTCGGCGAGCGTCGCCGCGACGCTGCCGCGGCGGGTGCATTCGACATTTGTCGCCGATCCTTTAAGCACTAATTCAAGCCTTGGGGTTATGTCGTTGTAACGCTGGCGATAGTGAGCGCTTATGGTATTCTTGCGGCAAAGCAAGGCGGGACCCATCAAGACCGGCAGGACAGGGGAGTAATGCTGGTGGCGGTCCGAGACATTAAAGAGAAAAGGTCGAAACCTGTATTTATCGCCGCGGCGGTAGTGGAGAGGGTCGCGCGCGCCAGGGGGATTGCATGCACGGTGGTGCAGTCCACTCGTTTGTTGTGCATGTCGTCTCAGGATTACTGCGCATCCCTCTCCCGTAATCCAATAACCCTTATTAAAAGCAGAAAAACTTAAGGAGTATCCATGAAACGGTGCAAATACAGCCGCCGGCAATTGACGAGCGCAGCATTGGGCGCAGTCGTCGTTGTCGCCGGCACCGTCTTCGCCCAATCCGTGACCGTGGACCAGGTCCTGCAGGCAGACCTGCGACGGATCCAGCTAGCGCAGGCGTCGCAGGAGCGGATCAACGAAGTGGTCGAGGGTACGCGGTCGCTGGCCGACCAGTACCGGGCGATCAACAAGGAAATCGACGGCCTACGCGTCTACAACCGGCTGATGAGTGCGCAGACCGACGGGCAGCAGGCGACGCTCGACGACATCGCGCTGTCCATGGAACAGGTCGACGTAATCAACCGGCAGATCTTCCCGCTGATGGAACGCATGATCGACGGCATCGAGCAGTCGATCGCGCTCGACATCCCGTTCCTGATGGAAGAGCGGACCGACCGTATCGACGAGCTGAAGGACATCATGGAGCGCTCCGACGTCAGCGTTGCGGAGAAATTCCGCAAGGTGATGGAGGCCTACCAGATCGAGATGGACTATGGCTCGACCAGCGAGTGGTATCGCCAGTCGCTGAACATCGACGGTGCGGTTCGCGAGTACAACATGCTGCGCGTCGGCCGAATCGGCCTCTACTTCCAGTCGGATGATACGAACATCACCGGCTGGTGGAACCAGGACGCCGGCGCCTACGAAATTCTCGGCAACGAGCATCGCAACGAGGTGCGCAAGGGCATTCGCATTGCACGGCAATTGATCGCGCCGGAACTCGTGTTGCTGCCGTTACCGGGCGCTGAAGCTGCCGAGGGAGCCTGAGCCATGAAAAGAATAATGACAGTCATTGCGGGCGTGCTCGTATTCGGCACCGCGCAGGCACAGGAAACCGCCAACAGCATGCAGGAGCTGCTCAACCTGATCGAGCAGGGCCAGGCGCGCGACAGCCGCGAAGCCCGCGAGCGCGAACAGCGCTTTGCCCAGGCACGTACCGAGCAGCAGAACCTGGTGAACCAGGCGCGTGCCGAGCGCACGCGGCAGGAGCGCGAGAGCGCGCGACTGGAGCAGCTGTTCAACGACAACCAGGAGCGGATCATCACCGCACGCGCTGCGCTCGATGAGCGTCTCGGCGCCCTGAAAGAGCTGTTCGGCGTACTGCAAACGGTGGCCGGTGACGCCCAGGGTCGCTTTAACGTCTCGCTGACGAACATCCAGTACCCGGAACGCGAACGGTTCCTGGTACAGCTCGGCAGCAAAATGGCGGGCGCCAACTCGCTGGCTTCGATCGAGGAGATCGAGCGGCTGTGGTACGAACTGCAGCGCGAGGTGACGGCAACTGGCACGATCGTGCGGTTCCCGCACGAAGTGACGACCGCAGACGGCGAGGTGGTCAACACAGACATCGTTCGTGTCGGCGCCTTCAACATCGTCTTCGAAGACGGCTACCTGCAGTACAACCCGACCACCGGTTCGGTCAGCGAACTGCTGCGCCAGCCGGACCAGTCCCGTTATCCCGATTCGGCCGAGGACATGGCTGCTTCGGAACCGGGTGAAATCGTGACCTTCGGTGTCGACGGTACCCGTGGTGGCATTCTCGCCTTGCTGGTCGCATCCCCCACTATTCAG
>CALKYK010000352.1 GCA_938003715.1 uncultured Gammaproteobacteria bacterium | reverse complement strand
CGTTTGCTCTCGTCCGGCGCGATGGCCGCCGTCGCGGTTTCCGCGGCCTTCGCCGTCCACTCTCGTTACCTTTTCGGCGCGCATCCGGTCTCCGGCGCGCTGATCGTTGCAACCGCGCGCGTCGAGGGCACGGGCGTCGAAGCGCATTACACGGATCCGGCCGTCGACTCGTCCGACTACGACGAAGCCATCGACACGAGCCGCATGTGGGTCGACGGTGAGTGGGCGGACGTTCCGGTCTACGCGCGCGAGGCGCTCGGCGCCGGCAGCGGCATCGACGGGCCCGCCATCGTCGTCGAGGCGAATGCCACCACCGTGATCGATCCGGGCTGGACGGGCACGGTCAACGATCGCGGCCACCTGGTGCTCGAACATCGCGAGCGCACGGCCGGCGCTGCAACGGACGACGAAGACGCACCCGACCCGGTTCGCCTGGAGGTATTCAATCGCCTGTTCATGCACATCGCCGAGCAGATGGGCACGGTGCTGCAGATGACGTCGCTGTCGGTCAACATCCGCGAGCGGCTCGATTTCTCCTGCGCGCTGTTTGACGCCGACGGCAGGCTGGTGTCGAACGCGCCGCACATGCCGGTGCATCTCGGCTCGATGGGCGAGAGCGTGCGCAGCGTGATCGCGGCGCGCGGCGACTCGCTGCAGCCGGGCGACGCCGTGATGCTGAACTCACCTTACAACGGCGGCACGCACCTGCCGGACATCACGGTCGTGACACCGTGGTTCGCGGGCAGCGACGCGCCGCAGTTCTTCCTCGCCTCGCGCGCACATCACGCCGACATCGGCGGCATCACGCCGGGTTCGATGCCGTCGCAAAGCGGACACATCGACGAGGAAGGCGTGCTGATCGACAACTTCCCGCTCGTCGTCAATGGCGTGTTCCGCCAGCAAGAAACGATGGCGCTCCTGACCGGTGCGAAGTACCCGGCGCGCAACCCGCGCCAGAACGTCGCCGACCTCAAGGCGCAACTTGCGGCCAACCAGCAGGGCATTCGCCAGCTCGAGAAAGCGGTCGCGCGCTACGGCATGTCGACGGTGCAGAACTACCTGCGCTTCGTGCGCGAAAATGCCGCGCACAGCGTGCGCCGGCTGATCGGCACGCTGAAGGACGGCGAGTTCGAATACGAACTCGACTCGGGAGAAAAGATCTGCGCCCGCATCGCCGTCGATACCGCGTGCAAGAAGGCCACCATCGATTTCAGCGATACCTCGCCGCAGTCCGCAAGCAATTTCAATGCGCCGCGTGCCGTAACGCGTGCGGCGGTGCTGTACGTGTTCCGCAGCCTGATCCGCGAGGAGATCCCGATGAACGAAGGCTGCCTCGAGCCGCTGGAGATCGTCATTCCCGACGCCAGCCTGCTGTCGCCGGAGTGGCCGGCTGCCGTGGTCGCCGGCAACGTCGAGACCTCGCAGTGCGTGACCGACGCGCTGTACGGCGCGCTGGGAGCCCTTGCCGCGTCGCAGGGCACGATGAACAACTTCACGTTCGGCAACGACGACGTCCAGTACTACGAGACGATCTGCGGCGGTGCAGGTGCGGGACCCGGATTCGACGGCGCCGACGCAGTGCATACGCACATGACGAATTCGCGCATGACCGACGTCGAGGTGTTCGAGCAGCAGTTCCCGGTGCTCGTCGAAGCCTTCGCGATCCGTCGCGGCTCCGGCGGCAACGGCGAATACCGCGGCGGCGACGGCGTCGTGCGCAAGCTGCGTTTCACGGCGCCGGTGCAGGCGGCAATCCTATCCAATCACCGCCGCGTGGCGCCGTTCGGCCTCGACGGCGGCAAACCGGCAGCGGCCGGCGCGAACCGCGTGGTACGTCGTGACGGCAGAGTCGATGAACTGACCGGCACTGCGACCGTCGATCTCGACGCCGGCGACACCATGGTCATCGAGACACCCGGCGGAGGCGGATTCGGCAAGTCGAATCGGGCACGCCCCGACTAGTCCGCGGCCTCGTGCGAAGCGAGGCGCGGATCCTCGCGCATCTTCGCCATCAGGTGCTCGACCATAAGCCGCACGCGCTCGGTTCTCCTAAGCTCCGGGTGCGTCAGCAACCACAGGTCCGAGACGACTCGCGGTCTGGCTTCGAACAGCCTCTCGAGCGTCGGCTTGAACTGGTCGTCCGGCATCAGCGCAATTCCCAGTCCCGCTTCCGCGAGCGCCGACATGCCGTCGAGCGTGTTGCAGCGAACGACGATGCGGTCCGACAGCCGCTTGTCGAGCCAGCGCATCGCAGGCAGTTTTTCCAGGGCTCCGTCGGCGCCGATCATCCGCTGTTCGGCAAGGTCATTGATGTCACCCGGGTGTCCGCGCGCATCGAGGTAGGCCGGTGACGCGTAGAACGCCCATGCCAGCCGGCAGACCTTGCGCGCGATCAGGTAGTCCGGTGGTTTCGGCGTCGCGCGAATCGCGATGTCGGCCTCGCGCCGGGTCAGGTCGAGCGACGCGCCGCCGGCAACCAGTTCGACGCGGATGTCGGGATAGTCGTCGAGAAACGCATCGATGTAGCCCGGCAGGAACGTGTAGGCGATGTTGTCGGGCGCTGTAATGCGCACCGTACCGCCCGGTTTGAAGTCCTTGCCGAGCAGGGACAGCGAGAGCGCGTCGACCTGCTCGCCGATGCGCGCCGCATACGGCGCAAGCTCGTCGCCCGCCTGCGTGAGCGCGTAGCCCTCCGGCAGACGGTCGAAAAGCCGGGCGCCGATCGCTTTCTCCAGCCGGTTCAGGCGCCGGAACACGGTCGAATGGTTGATGCCGAGCGCTATCGAGGCGCCACGCAGGGACCCGGCCTGGACGACGGCGTTGAAGACACGCAGGTCGTCCCAATCCAGTTCTTGCACATTTGCAAACGACATTTGCGAAAATCAGGAATTCACTTGCCGATACGCAACGACGATACTGCGCGCAACGACAAGCTGCAAGGAGTTTCGTCATGCTGCAAACCGACTATCGCGAGCTCGGCATCGCGCTCTCGCGCATCACGCTGGGCGTCGTACTGATCGCGCACAGCGTGTACCTGAAGGCCGTGGTTTTCACGCTGCCCGGTACGGCCGCGTTTTTCGATTCCATCGGGCTGCCCGCGCTACTGGCTTACGTGGTGTTCGCCGTCGAGACGATCGCCGGCATCGCGCTGATCCTGGGCTGGCAGTCGCGCCTCGCCGCGCTGGCGGTGCTGCCGATTCTCGTCGGAGCCACCTGGTCGCACTGGCCCGCGGGCTGGTTGTTCACCAACGAAGGCGGAGGCTGGGAATACCCGGCGGTGCTGGCACTGATGGCCGCGGTGCAGGCATTACTCGGCGACGGTGCCTACGCGCTCGCCCGGCGTCGCGCTGCGGTGGTTGATCGCGACGAACACGCGACGAGTGCCGTTGCCTGAAACTTTTTGTGCGTCTGCCCCGCGCGCAACTCGGCGGTTGCAGCCTCGCCAACCAGGCTTGCAACCGCCTTTTTTTATTCCGGTTCGGAGTCGTAGCGATAGACGGGGTACGAGTAACCGGGCCGGTCAGCCTTGACGTAGTGCGCCTGCAGAAATGCAACGATATGCGTCAGCTGGGTCACGGTAAGGACGTCATTATACGAGACCATCAGGGATTCCCCGGCGTCGGAGACCTCGTCGGGGCGATAGCGCGACGAGAGCCGGTGTGACGGGTTGACGACGGAGGTCACGAGCTCGTTGTAGGATTTCGTGCGCCCGGCCCGGGTACCGAGCAGCACCCGCACCGGCCCGGCCTCGGCTGGTTCGGGCAGATCCGCGCCGACCCCGTTGTGGCAGCCGACACAGCCAAGTGAAAAGAACAGCGCTTCGCCCTGGGCTTCGTAGGCCGCCGGCAGGTAGATCGAATCCTGCTCCAGGCTCGCAAGGTCGCATGCCGCGACGAAAAGGATCGAAGCGAGCATTAGAAGTTTGATTGGGCGGCTGCGCATCGTCGATCTCCTGGTCACTGTTCAATGAATCGCGTGCCCCGTGCCGGCACGCTCGTCGCAACACCTGCCAAAGGTCACTGACGCACGATTATCGTGACAATTTATGGCTCGCGCTATCGTGGGAATTGCGGACTATTATCCCCGCGCAACCGCCCGATGTGAATGCCGGCGCGGCCGGGATGATGCCTACGCGCACTCCGCCCGCACCGGCGCGAACGCAGTCGCGGCGATGCGGCAGCCGCTGATCGTCTGGTGCAGCGTCAGCGAGATCGTGCGCGTCGATCCTGCCGGGCGGAATGCAATGAGCACGTTGATGCCACGCTCGGGGTCCACCGGTTTGCTGCGCCACCCGGCGTCGCACTGCACCAGGAAATGATCGTCTTCGAGCGCGCCCGCGCGCGCCAGGGCGCGCATGAACGTGTACACCTGCGTCACGACGCGGTCCTTGACGGCACCGGCGCTCGGTTCGAATACCGCCCAGCGCGTGCCGCGGTCTATCGCATTCGTGATGAACAGGCAGAGGCGGCGGCTGGTCAGACTGGACAGCTCGGACTCCACTTGGGTGCCGCAGGCCAGCGTGACCGAACCGCACAGCATCGCGTGACCGGGAACGGTGCCCGCGATGACATTGATGCCGGCCTTGACCAGCAGGTGCCCGGCCTCAGCATTGACGTCGATCGCGGGCACCAGCTCGCGATCGAACGTGAAGCCGCGCTGATCGAGTTCCTCCCATGGGCCTCGCGTGCGGTCGAGCTTGCACAGCAGCCCGGCAATTGCGCCGCCGACGGTGCGCGGCGGCGAGCCGTCATCCTTGCGCGTGTACATACGCGGGAAATAGGTCAGCACGTTGGCGTGTGCGTAGCCGGTATCGCGCACGCCACGTATCGCGTCGCGCGCGTTCTTCCACTCCAGCGGCGGGTCCAGTATCAGCATTGCGCCGCGCTTGCGGCAGTAAAGCTCCGCGGCCAGCACCGCCGCCGGCCCGGGCACCGTACCGTGCGACGGCGGCGGCAGGTACAGCAGGTCGAAGTGCTCGATCCTGTTCAGCGCGAACAGTCCGGTCGCGTGGCCAGCAGACCCGACCAGGTCGTAGTCGCTGAGCGCGCTGCCGTCCACGCCCGGTTCGCCGTGTTCGACGTAGCCCGCTCCGGTCGCCAGCGGCTTGTTCGCCGGCACCGGCAGCTGCACGCGAACCAGGTCGGAGGACTTGAGCGCTTCACCGATGAACGCCTCGTCGTCCGGGTTACACGACAGCCGCGTGAAAATCTCCTGGTCCTCGATCAGGCCGCTGTCGGGCGCAACGCGCTGCACGGTCAGGTTGAAGCAGTGACCGTCGGCCGGGTCGATGCCGTCGTAGTCGATGGCGGCGCGGACGCGCTCGGTCGAACCCGGATCGACGGCGCGCAGCGTCAGCGTGCCGTGAATCGCGGGCAGACGGAGCGTCGCGCCGGTAGCGTTGTTCGCGACGCGGATGACGAACAGGCGTTTGCCGCCGTGCGCAAAGAACTGCTGCACCGCCGGACCAAGGCTGCTGCCGGTCCAGACACCGCCGAAACGTCGCCTGAACTCCGCAAAGTTGCGAATGAGGATCGGTGTATCTAGGGGACCCCGAAGCGCACGTCCTACGAAAGCAGCCGTGGTTTCTTCGGGCGCGGCGATGGGTTGATCCATCGGCGCCAGTTCCGTGACCGTAATGCCCCGGTCTAACGCATCCGACAAACTTGGCTCCGCGATGACAAGTTTGATGTGTGGGCGGCATTCTAACCCGAATGTTAGCGGCGTGTTGCGAAAACTCCCGCCGGCGAACGCGTATCATGTCGACTCACGCAACGATTCCGTGACCGTCGTGGACTACCTGTCGGAAAAATTGCCGAAACTCGGCTCTGGCCTGCCGCGCCTGCATCTCGCCTCACTGCCGACACCCGTGACCGAAAGGGTCGTCGACGTCCCGAACGGTTCCAGACGAATCCTGGTCAAACACGACAACCTGAGCGCCGAAACCTATGGCGGCAACAAGGTGCGCAAACTCGAGTACCTGTTGCCGGCCGCACGCCGTCACGGCCGCAAGCTGATCGCAACTTTCGGCGCCGCCGGCTCGCACCACGCGCTTGCAACCGCGCTGTACGCGCGCCGGGCGGGATTCGGCTGCTGCTGCTTTCTGTCACACCAGGCGGCAACTCCGGATGTCGCCGCGGCGCTCAACCTGCACATCCGCAACGGCACACAGATCGTGCGCTACGGCGGCTCGTACCGGAACCGGCTCAATACGCTGCGAAAACACCTGTGGGGTCGCGACGCGTGGGTCGTACCGATGGGCGGCTCGTCGTGGCTCGGCACGATCGGCTTCGTCGCGGCCGGACTCGAACTCGCGAACCAGGTCGATGCCGGCGAGGTGCCGTGCCCCACCCGCATCTACGTCGGCACCGGCACCATGGGCACCGCCGCCGGTATCGCGCTCGGACTCGCGCTTGCAGGAAAGTCCGTCGAAGTCCATGCGGTCCGGGTCAGCGAAACCTGGCTGACGAACGAACGCGCGCTGTCGAAACTCTGCGCAAAAACCGCGACGATGATGCGACAAATCGACGACCGCACGCCTGCCGATCTCTCATCACGAACGAACATCGTATTGCGGCACGAGTTTTTCGGTCCCGGTTACGCGCGCGGCACCGAACAAACGGCCGAGGCGATTTCGTTTGCTGCTGAAAAGCTCGACCTGCAGCTCGAGACGACCTACACCGGCAAGGCGATGGCCGCGCTTTGCGCCGATCTGTATGAGTTGCCCGAGGAGGCGAGTGTGCTGTACTGGCAGACGTACCACGCGCGACCACTCGAGGTGCCGGCCGACGCGCCGCTCGACGAATCGGCGTTGCCGGACGAATTCCTCAGGTATTTTCCGCAGGCGGCATAAGCGGCGGCGCCGCGTCGCCCTGCACATCATCCGCCGGTCGCCGCCGTTCCGATTCTTCTTCAGCGACATCGTACTCTTCCTTCTTGCGCCGAATCTCCTCGAGCATGATGTCGAGCCACTCACTCATTGCTTTCGGGGGTCTCTTCCTCCGGCAGTGGCGTATCAAGCAGCTCGCGAACTTCGGCGAGCGTCGGCATGTCGGGATCCGGTTCTACGGTGTTCTCGACCAGGCGTGCGCGGGCGAGCACCTCCGCATTGTCGTGCTGTGATACGCGGATCGGCACGCCTCTTGCGTCGGTGAGCACAGCGCGAACGGCATCGAGCGTCGCCCGACCTACCGCATCGCCCACCGACTCGAGCAGTTCGCTGACGCGATCCTCGCGTGCGACTTCGTCGTCCTCCAGTGGCGCGTGACTTTCGACGAACAGCTCGCCGCCGTGCCAGCCGGCGAGGTACGGCTGGTTGACGATGCGCACCGGTACGCCGAGGTCGATCATCGGGTACAGCGCCTCGATGTTTTCCGGGTACAGGCGCACGCAGCCGTGGCTCACGCGCATGCCGACGCCGTACGGCTGGTTCGTGCCGTGGATCAGGTAGCCGGGCAGGTCGAGCTTCAGCACGAAGCGGCCGAGCGGGTTGTCCGGGCCCGGCGGCACGATCGACGGCAGCGGGTCACCCATTTCCGCATGTTCCTGGCGCACCGACAGCCTCGTGTACCAGTGCGGATCGCGGGCCTTCGCTATCACGTTCGCCTCGCCGAGCGGCGTCTCCCAGCCGACCCGGCCGATGCCGATCGGGTAGGTGATGACCTGCCGCGGTTGTCCCTCTGCGAGCGGCGGGAAATAAAAGAGCCGTTTCGACGCAATGTTCAGGACGATGCCCTCGCGCGGCGCGTCGGGCAGCAGGTACTGCGTCGGCAACAGCACAGGCGTGTTCGCGCCCGGCAGCCACGGATCGACGTCCGGATTCGCGGCAACCAATTCGTCGTAACCCAGGCCGTATTCGCGCGCGAGATCGGACAGCGTGTTGTCGGCATCCGTGAACACGACCTGCGGTTCGCCGACCAGCGCCTGGTCCGGTGCATCGAGGATGAAGAAGCTGCGATTGATCGGCTGCTTCAGATCGCGCGCCACGAGCACCGGCGCCTGCCGCGCAGGTTTCAGCGGCGCCAGCATCTCGTTCAGCGTCGAACAGCCGGCGGCGCCGGCGATCAGGATTGTCGCGACCAGGGGCGCGGTTCTTCGGGGCACGATTGTTTCCGGGCAGCGATCGAGCGCCTCATTCTCGCAGAATCGGCCGGCAGCCTCTACGCCGTCACTTTCTGGCTATCTTGAGCCGCAGCGGCCACGCCACCGTGCGCTCGCCTTCGCCCCAGGCCTGGCGCAACTTCTGCGCATGCGGCGCCGTCGCCTCGCTGCCGCATGCGTCGTGGTAGCGGCGCGATGCAGACCAGGTCTGCATGTAGCCGAGCATCGCCTCGGCGGTCCAGCTCACGCGCATGAAAAACGGCGGCGCCTCGATCGGATCGAACGGTAGCCTGATCGAGCGGTAGCCCGATTCGACGATGTCGCGTTCCGGCGGCCAATAGGGTTCGACCTCTGCGAACACGCGCTCGATGACGTCGTTGACACTGTCGTCGATGCGGCATCGCTCGTAGCACCACACGGCCAATATGCCGCCCGCTTTCAGCACCCGTTTCGCTTCGTCGAAAAACGCATCGATTTCGAACCAGTGCAGCGCCTGCGCGACGGTGATCAGGTCGATGCTCTCTGTCTCGAGCCCCGAGGACTCGGCGGGAGCGACCCGGTATTCGACGCCGTCGGCCGCGGGCGCCGACGCCACCTGCTCCGCGCTCGCGTCCGTTGCGATGACCTTTTTGAAGTACGGGGCCAGTGACCGTGCGGCCTGGCCGTTGCCGGTGCCGCAATCCCACGCGATCTCGCGCGACGGCGCGAGACTCGAAAGGAATTCGAACAGCGAATCGGGATAGCGGGGGCGATGCGCGGCGTAGTCGCCGGCGTGTCCCGAAAAATGATCCTTGAACCGGCCTGCGGTCACCCGCTGCCGAGACCGGCGCCGATTATCTCGCGCACTGCGGATCGCGACCCTGGGCCTTTGCCTAGTTGTAGATTTTCAGCGCTTCGGGCAGCTGCTGTACGTGCGCCTCGAGACGGCTCTCGTCCGACGGGTGCGTCGACAGCATCTCGGCTACCTTGGTCTCGTTTTTGGCCGACATGTTCTGCCACAGCTGCACGCTTTCGCGCGGGTCGAACCCCGCCCGCGCCATGTAGATCAGTCCGATCTCGTCCGCTTCCGTTTCCTGCATGCGGCTGAACGGGCGGTTCATGCCCAGGTCCTCTGCCGCGGAGAGCGCGCCGTAAATGCCCGAAGTGCGATGCGCCGCGCGCTCGTACTGCGAGCGGGTCATGATCGGGTCATTGGAGCCCAGCAGGATGGCCGCCATGCTGATCGCAGAGCCGGTGATTTCCCGGCGCGATGCGCGCTCGTTTGCGTGCTTGGCGATCGCGTGCGCCATTTCGTGGCCGATGACGGATGCCAGCTGGTGCTGGTTCTGTGCGACGTCGAGAATGCCAGCGAAAACGCTGATCTTGCCGCCCGGCATGACCATCGCGTTGACGGTCGGCTGGTTGAATATCGCAAGTTCCCAGTACATCTCGGCCGCGTCGCCATCCAGCGTCTCGACCAGCGCGTTCGCGACGCACGCCACGTACTCGACCGTCACCGGGTCCTGGACGAGCGGCATGTTGGCGCGCATCAGTTCGAACTGGCGCTTGGATTCGATTTCGAGGTACCGCTCCGACTTCAGGGTCAGCTGTGTGCGACCGGTCTCGGTGGTGCTGCAGGCGGCCAGCAGCAGGGCAGCGATCAGCCCGGTTGCCAGGCGGGTCAATGTCGGGAAGCTCATGGGTTCGTCCTCTCAGCCGGCCTGTAAGTATAGCCGACGCCAGTGTCCGGATGACGGTCCGGTTCGTCCCGGATATGCTGGGATATAAGACTCGGCCGGCCTGCGCGGGTTCCACTCAGCGTGGCAGCCGGGACTCGAATCGCTTGCGGAAACGCAGGCTGTCGGCCCGCTCCAGCGCGCTGTCGACCTGCGACATCAGGCGTTTTTGCAGCGGCTGCTTGATCTTGTAGCTGAGCCCGTAGAGGTCGTGGCTCGCCGCCAGGCCGGCCAGCAGCTCGTCGCTGGTTTTGAGTTCGTCGGCAAGGCCGAGTTCGAGCGCGCGCGTGCCGTACCAGTGCTCGCCCGTTGCCACCTTGTCCAGGTCGAGATCGGGCCGGTAGCGGGTGACGGCATCCTTGAACAGCGCGTGCACGTCCTCCAGTTCCTCCTTGAGCTTGTCGCGATCTTCGTCGGTGTTCTTGCCGAACATCGTCACCGTGCGCTTGTAGCGGCCCGCGGTGATCATCTCGAAGTCGACGCCGTGCTCGTCGAGCATGCGATTGAAATTCGGGATCTGCGCGATGACGCCGATCGAACCGAGAATCGCGAACGGCGCCGCGACGATCCGGTTTGCGACGCACGCCATCAGGTAACCGCCGCTCGCCGCGACCTTGTCGACGGCGATCGTCAGCGGAATTTCGCGCTCGCGGATACGCACCAGCTGCGATGCTGCGAGGCCGTGTTCGTGCACCATGCCGCCGTAGTTTTCGAGACGTACGATGAACTGGTCGCCCTGCTGCGCAACCTCGAGTACGGCGCTGAGCTCCTGGCGCAGCGACGGCAAGGCGGTCGCCTTCAGGTAGCCCTTGAAATCGATGACGAACACACGCGGCCGCGACTCGTCAGATTTTTGCGCCGCCTTGTCGCGCTCCTTGTCCGCCTTCGCCTCTTTCTTCCATGCCGCCTTGGGCAGGATCGCCTGCTTCAGCGTCGCGGCCAGCGAGCGGAACTTGCGGTTCAGGTTTTCGACCTCCAGCCCTTCCTGTTGCGTGGCCTTGCGGCTCGCTGCAGCCGCCGTGCCGAGGACGACGACGATCGCGGCGACGATCGTCAACGTCTTCAGGAGAAACAGGCCGTAGTCGGCAAGAAATTCGCTCATGGATCCGTCGCAGGGTGGTTCGGGTCAGACGGCGATGCCGACGTTGTTCTTCTGCAGCACCTGGTCGGCGCGATAGCTCGAGCGCACCAGCGGGCCGGCGACGACTTCGAGGAAACCCTTCTCGAGGCCTTCCTGGCGATAGGCGTCAAACTGGTCAGGCGTGACGTAGCGATCGACGGGCAGGTGATTCGGCGTCGGCCGGAGATACTGGCCAAGGGTGAGGATGTCGACGTTCGCGGCGCGCAGGTCGTCCATCGTCTTCAGGATTTCCCGGTCCTGTTCGCCCAGTCCCAGCATCAGGCTGGTCTTGGTGAGGATTTCCGGGCGGTGCGCCTTCGCATGTGCCAGCACGTCGATGGTCTGCCGGTAGCCGGCGCGCGGGTCGCGAACCGGGTGCGTGAGGCGCTCGACGGTTTCGACATTCTGCGCAAATACGTCGAGGCCGGAATCGACCACCGTCTCGACGTCGGCAAGCACGCCGTTGAAATCCGGGGTCAGCGCCTCAACGGCGGTGTCAGGGTTGCGGCGCTTGATCTCGCGCACGCAGGCCGCGTAGTGGGCGGCGCCGCCGTCGTCCAGGTCGTCGCGGTCGACCGAGGTGATGACGACGTAGCGCAGGTTCATCAGTTTTACGGCGCGGGCCGTGTTCGCCGGCTCCTCGGGATCGAGCCAGCCTTTCGGGTTGCCGGTATCGACGGCGCAGAAGCGGCAGGCGCGGGTGCACACCGAGCCCATGACCATGATCGTCGCGGTGCCGTTGTTCCAGCACTCGCCGATGTTGGGACACATCGATTCCTCGCAGACCGTCGACAGGCGGTAGGTCCGGACCGTGCGCCGCACGTCCGAGAATCCGGGCCCGGAGGGCATCTTCGCCCGCAGCCACGGCGGCTTGTCGCCGACCGACGCGGGCTGCGTGTCGCGGCGCGCCTTGACGCCGTTCTTGATCGCGGAAAAGCCCTGCTCGGTGCGATATTTCTCGCCGCTCCTGACGATCGGGATGCCGCGGAATGCCGCTGTTTTGCCTTCGTTGTCGCTCATCTGCAGCCGGGAGGCGGGTCATCGGGGACGCGCATTTTGGCACACATTGCGCCCGCGGCGCGAACGGCCTCTACCGGCATTTTTTCGGAGCAAAAAAAAACCCCAATCCGCCCGCGGTAGGAAACAGGGCTCTCGCGGCCGGTGCGGATTGATCTTCAGTGACTCGAATCAAGCGAGCGGCAAGCCAGGATCACAAGTATTGAACCAAAAAAAACCCGGACCGAAGTCCGGGTAAATCAGGGGGAAAATCCAAACTCAAGAAGATCCAGCTTTAATGCAACCTCGACCAGCTCACGAGCTGAACCGCACTCTGGTGCAGGTCGAAATTCTTTGCCAAGACAGCTTCGATATCCGCGACGTCGGAATCCTGGTCCATGGGCCGGCTGAGCTCGACCACGCCGCTGAACTCGTTGCCGCCGCGGTAATCCGCGTCGGTGAGTCGAAACTGTGTGTAGTACTTGGCGGACATGGAACGTAATTTACGCACCGGGTCCGTTGACGTCTGTGAGCCAAAGCACAAATTGATTTTCGGCGCCGCGCGGGCCGCGAAAGGGTGAACCGAATCACAATCCCGCGGTCAGAATCGGGCCCCGGCCGTCACGCGGCGTCATTTCAGCGTAAAATACCGGGGTTTTCTGGCGTTTTATGTCGCAGATAGAGAGCTGCGGCACAGACTGTGCTTGACAGGATATGTCATATTCGCCGCTATCCCCGGCGGATGTAAGCACTTGATTCTAAACTTACAGCGGAACTACAGAATGGCTTCCAAGACCCGTTTTGTCAGATTGCTCCTGCTTGGCGCAGTGCTCGCGGCCGTTGGCCCCGTGGCCGCCCAGGACGAGCTTCGAGAAACATTTTTCAGGGATGCGGACCGGGCGCGGGCCGCAGCCGATGCGATGAACGCGGAACTGCTCGCGCCGCGCAGCTACGAAGAAGCGATGGAGGCGTACGAGGACGCGGATGTCGGACTCGAGCGCGGACGCAACATCGAATATGTGCGGCGCAAGGCGGGCGAGGCGGAGAAACACTTCTCCACCGCGGCGACCGCGGCCGCGCTGGCGAGAACCGTACTCTCGCAGTTCATGAAGAGTCGCCAGGACGCGGCCAACGCACGCGCACCGGAATTGTCACGC
>CALKYK010000351.1 GCA_938003715.1 uncultured Gammaproteobacteria bacterium | reverse complement strand
CAGCGCCCACCGTCGCGATGTCGCAGGGGCTCGAGAGCAGTGGCTGCAGGTCCCCGGACAGGGTTGCGTACGCCTCGCGCGGGTTCGAGAACAGGCTCAGCGCGCCGCCACCGAGGGCGAATGCCGAGCCCGACATGAAGCCCTGGGAGACGAAGTCGCGCCGCGTGACCGGCCGCCCGTGGTCGGTGTGCCGCAGCGGATCATCATAGTGTCTACGTTTCTTGGACATGGTCTGTGCCTCTTTCTGAATCTCTACTGCCTACTGCACCGTCATGACGGCACTGCCGAGTACGGCCGCGCAGGTACCCTTCGCGATCGAGCGGGTGTCGGTGCCGCCGGCGATGAGCCGGTCGATCAGGTTGTCCGGTCGGGTGCCGTCGCCCAGCACGTAGCCGAGTTCGTCGCGGACCGCGGTGAAGTCGGGCTGCGACTGGATCGCAATACCCATCGTCCGGTCCACGAGCGGCGTTATAAAGGCGTCACGGTTCGCATACGCCGTCGCCGGCGCCGCGCCGAAGTTGAATCCCGGGAAGTACGCCGCGGTCGGGATCGAGCCCCGATCCTCGATCAGTGCGTTGCAGTACTCGATCGCGAGCTGCGCGATCGCAACCTGGTGCGAGGACAGGAACGCTTCCGGCATCTCGATTGCCGGCAGCGACTGCCGCAGACCCTGGAACACGATGTCCACCGAAGGATCTTCCGGGCTGACGCCGGTCACGGCCGACATCGTCGCGTTGATCTCGTCGAAGGTCCGCACGCCGAATCGCTGTGCCGGCGGCAGGTCGCCTTCGGTGATGACGAGCGGCGGATCGTCGGTGCGCACGTAGCTCTCGGTGCCGAGCAGGTCGAAGGTCAGGAAGAACTCGTCGTCCGCAGGGCCCTTCTCGAGCGGGATGACAGCGCCCAGCGTCGACAGCGGCTGGCCGAGCTCCTGGAACAGGCTCGCACTCAGCGTATCGTTCAAGTTCGCGTACGACTGGCTCTTGTCGACTTCCGCGCCGTTGATGCCGATGCGCAGGCCCTGGATCGGGATGCCTTCCGGCTGCTGCGCCGCATCGAGCGTGAGGAAGTGCGGCTTCGTGAACAGGTAGCCGTAGCTGTCGAACTGCGCCACCTCGAAGAGAATGTACGCCGACGGCACGTTGATGATGTCCTCGATGCCGAACAGCAGGAAGAATTTCTCGCCCACGCCGACGTCGAAGTTCTGCTGGATCTGCTCCTGCGTCAGCTCGCGGTTGTGTACCGCAACCAGGCGCAGCGTGCCCTGGAATAGGCCGTCGCCCGACGCCTCGTTTCCGAGCACGAAAGCGAAAGTGTCCTGCCAGTCGACGAGCGAGCCGCCCGGGGTCGGGTCGGCCTGCGTGCGCAGTACGCCGTTGACGTAGATGCGGCGGCCGTCGACCGGGTTGTAGGTCGCGACGACGTGCTGCAGGGTCGCCTGCAGAACCTCGTCGGCATCCGGCGTCTGCAACTGCGGGTCGCCGTTCAGCCCGGTCGTCGTGCTGCGATGGCGGAACTCGTAGTTGTACAGCGTCTGCTGCAACGTGAAGTTACGCGCGGTATCGCCCGCCGAGTAGCTGACGATGCGCGACATCTCCTGCGTAACGTTCGCCGGGGCGACCCAGGCCTCGACCGAGTACTCGCCGGTGGCCTTGATCAGGTCGTGAAGCTTTTTCGACGAGGTCGTGTCGCCCTGCGCGCGACCGTCGTTGATCGTGATGCCCCAGCCGCCGAACCATTCGACGTCATCGATCAGGGTCAGGTTGATCGCCGGGTCCACGCCGCTGGTGTCGAACGCCGTCGTGCCGGTGCCGGTCTTGAACTCCCACAGTGCGATCTGCGCATTCTCGTAGCGGTTGCCGCCGGAGGCGATCGTCCCGTCGACCAGGCGCAACGCCTTGCTGTACACAAGTGACGGATCGATCTGCGTCAGCGGTACGGTGTCCGCAAATGCCTGGATCGCGCTTTGCATCGCGTTGGCATCGGCGGCACAGCTGGCCGACCAGCAGTTGTGGAATTCGTCACCCAGCCGCTGTACGAATCGCGATGCGGCGGGGTCGTCGAGATCCATCTTCGGCTTCGCCGCGTCGAAGGCGACGTTCGCGTCGGCCTCGGCGAAATACGGCGACTGAGAGGTCGGCGACTGCGAGCTGTGACAGCCGGCGCAGTACGTGGTCAGGATCGGACCGTGCACCAGCGCCGCGAAGTCGGCGACGTCGGCGTTCGCGTAGTTCTTGCTCGCGCCAGGATCGACCGGCGTGGGCGCCGTCAGGATGATCTGGCGACCGCCGTCCGAGCCGGAGCCGGCCCAGCCTTCGATCCAGGTAGTCATGATGTCGGCGCAGGCCTGGTCGTCGGTCAGCCAGCAGTTGTGGCCACCGCCGACTTTCGACACCAGCCGCGAGTTTGCAGGCAGCGACAGGTCGACGACCGTGTTGGCCGCTTCGTACGCGAGGTTGACGTCGTCGTGGCGGGCGAACATCGGGTTCTGGCCGACGGAATCGGTGTGGCAGCCGCCGCAGCGGTTCGACTGCTGGATGTTGTCCCAGACGTTCAGCTTGAACGCCTGTACGTCGGCGGTCTGCGGCGGCGGGCCGCTGTAGGTCGCCGGCGGCGTGACGCCGGTGACCGGGTTGTCCACGGTCTGGGCGCCGCCACCACAGGCGCTCAATACGAGACCGGCCGTCGCGGCAACGAGCAGCGCACGTGCGCGGCCGGCGAGTTCACGGGCCATGGCAATTCCTGATGCAGTTTTCATTGTCATAGCCTCCTTACTGGCCCATGCAGTAGACGGCCGCCTCGGCGAACGTCTGCTTCATGCTGTATCCGCTCCGGAACGACGTGACCATCTGGTCCACCTGGAAACGGTCGGCTGCATCCTCGGGCTCGCGCAGGCACACCGCGCGGAATACTTTCTTGACCTGGCAGCTCGCGAACGCGTCGCTGTTCGCCAGCTCTTCGCCCATCGACCTGGCGCCGTTGCCGCTGCCCGGCCGCGCCGGGTCCCAGCCCAGGAACTGGTTCTGGCCGGAACGCCAGTAATTCATCCACGAGTCGTCAGTGGTGCGGAAACCGGGTTCGAAGTTCGCGTCGTTGTTGAAGTACTTCGGCTGCACGACGCCCGGCGTGTATTCGATGCTGCCGCTCGTCTCGTCGAAGTTGTAATAGGCGAAGGCGCCGGCCAGCGGGTCCATGCCGCTGTGGCAACCGATGCAGTTGTTCAGGAACAGGCGGCTGTCGCCACCCGGGCTGCGGCTCACGTCCTGGCGGATGCGATCCGGTGCGCGCTTCACGTCATGCACCTGCTCCATGTCATTACACAGGTGATTCAGCATCGTGAAGCGGAACTGCGCGCGGTTGGTGCCGGCGACGAAAAACGCCTCTGCTGCAGCGCGGGTCGTCCAGACGCCGGCCGTCGCCGCCGGCGGCAGGCCGTTCAGCGAAGACTGGGGAACCTGCACGAGCCCGGTCTTCATGTCGATGCTTTGGGCCTCGAGCTGCTCGTAGTGGTCGTTGTTCGTGTTCGAATACGCCGGCAGCGTCGGTGGGCCAACGTACAGGATGTCTGCCGACAGCAGCGTGTTGAACGGCACATCATCGCGAATCATGCCGATGACGGTGGCGATGTAGTCGTTAAGCGGTACGAATACGTTCTGGTCGCGATTCGTCCACGGTGCCGCAAAATTCTTGAGCGTGACGTTGTAGAAATTCGGGTCTTCCATTGCGCGATAGGCCGCGTCGATGGCCGTGCCGGGTTGCCCCGGGTCCACCTCGGCTTCCATCAGCTGCAATACCGCCTCGGTAGGTGGCACGCCGGCGAGCCGGTCGTGAATCTGCCTGGCTTGTTCGCGCGGTCCCGCCAATGCGGTTCCGGCGAGCGCGACGCCGAGCAAACCGAACGTCAGCGACGGCAACCACCGCGCGCCGTGCGTGCGATCGATTGCCTGTTTGTTCCCTGTCCACGTCCTGTTATTCATAACAAACCTGCTCGTCAAAGTTGTGTCGGCCCGGCGCTTGCGCCCGGTGCGTTGCCGGCGAGGTCGTTTCAGTCAGGGGAGAACCTTGGAGTCGGTCCTGTATTGCGTCCACCTGCCTGGCAACGATGCCTTACCGGCACTGCCTTCATCTTTCAGTCCGTTTTGTTAGAGGTTCTTCCCTGAACAATCTGTAAAAACAGGTGGAGCTGAATGATCAAAAGCATACGCGGGGTTCACACTTTTCGCCGTGAATGCATTCACAGATGCACCGGTTCAACGCTTGCCCCGGAACACGTTTTCGTGTCCTGACCAAGATGAAGCAATTGCTGTGCCAGATTCCGACACCGGCGGTGAACGGCTTAAAAAGTCAATCTAAAACATGTAGTTACGTCGTGATCGCGCAACGCCGGAAAACGCGCCATATGTCAAACCCTTGTCGTTCGATTCGCACAGGTTTGCGCGTATTCGGATTAAAGCCTTGATTGCAAATGGCGTTCACGCTGTCGCTGAACACAGACAGCCGTGTCGTCAAGCGACGTCGACAAAAACTTTTTTTGTGCGTCGATACTCAGTTTGCGCAATGCGCCGGGCGCTGACGGATGCGCGTTATCGCTACGAGGATTGCTGAAGAAGTTTTTTCGCCTCCGACGTCCGCCGGGAACCATTCGCTCGTTTCAGTCGTGTCACAACTGTCGGAAGCGAACTGTCAGCGATCGCGATTTTCCGCATTTGACTTTGCGTACTGTCGTCCTTTCGAGACATTACATTGCTGATTTTGCTTCATTAAACTGAATTCCGGTCGCGAATTATTTGTGATCGCGTTAACGGTATGAAACGGGCGTCACGTCCACTATTGCAGGTTGAAATGCAATGGTGGAGTAGTGCGCATCTGATTCGCGAATCGGGTGGAGAAAACGGAACGTCTCGTCCCGGGCGTAAAGGTGAACGCCATGATCATGACAGCGCAAAAACTAACGGATGGATCCAGGTGCGGTGCGTCACGTATCGTCACCATTGCTTCATTGTGCATTTTTCTGGCTGCCTGCGACGGCGCCAACCAGGGCGTGCAGATCGGCACCGGCCAGCAGCCGGACCCGGTCGTCGTCGATTTCCCGATAGCCTACATCCGGGCGCCGCTGCCCCTCGACGACCAGGGTGACCTGGTTCAGTCCGACGTTCGCGCACTGATCACGTTCGACTTCGGCGCCGACCTGTTCGTGCGCGACCGGGCGTCGCCGAGCTCCGATGCGGTCAACGTGACCGGGGATCTCATGCAGGGTCTGGCCGCGATCCGTGACGTCGAGATCGCCTACGACGGCAGCGCCGTCGTATTCGCGATGCGCGGGCCCGTCGATCTGAACCTGGCTCTGGACGACGAGAACCAGCCGACCTGGAACATCTGGGAATACGTGTTCGACACCCGGACGCTGCGCCGGGTCATCCCGTCCGATCTGACCGCCGAAATCGGTCACGACATCGCGCCGCGCTACCTGCCCGACGGACGCATCATTTTCGCCTCGACGCGGCAGCTGCGCTCGAACGCCGTGCTGCTCGACGAGGGCAAACCGCAGTTCGAGGCGCAGGACGAGGACCTGAACGAGCCGGCGTTCCTGCTGCACGTGATGAACGGGGACGGATCCGGCATCGAGCAGGTAACGTTCAACCAGAGTCACGATATGGACCCGTCCGTGCTGTCGAACGGCCAGGTCGTTTTTGCGCGCTGGGACCACGCCGGGCCGAACAATGCGGTGAATCTGTACCGCATGAATCCCGACGGCTCGAACCTCGAGCTTTTGTACGGGCAGAACAGCCACGATACCGGCACCAACGGCCAGACGATCCAGTTCATGCAGCCGCGCGAACTCGAGGACGGTCGCGTGATGGCGCTGATCCGGCCGTTTACCAACACGAACGGCGGCGGCGACGTGATCACGATCGACACGCCGGTTTATCTTGAGAACACGCAGCCGACGAAGGACAACCCGGGCATGACCGGTCCGGCGCAGGCGCCGGCAACGATCGTCAACGTCTCGACCGAGCCCGGCGTTCCGTCGCCAGGCGGCCGCTACAACTCGGTGTACCCGATCCAGGACGGCACCGGGCGGATGCTGACCAGCTGGAGCCAGTGCCGGCTGACCGACATCATCGACCCGAACAACCCGCCACCGCCGGGCCCGACCGTGTATTACCCCTGCACGACCGAGAACCTGGCTAACCCGAATTACGAGGAAGCGGATCCGCTGTACGGCATCTGGATCTACGACCCGCGCGACGAGACGCAGCTGCCGATCGTGCCCCCCGAAGAAGGATTCATGTATACCGAGGTGGTGTCAGCTGATCCGCGGCCGTCGCCGCCTGTGATCCTCGACAGCGAGAACAGCTTCGCCATGGATCCCGATCTCGCGGCCGAGGGCGCCGCAGTCATCGCAATCCGCAGCGTCTATGACTTCGACGGCGGCGCGGTTGCGCCCATCGATGCGCTTGCCGATCCGACCGTGACGACCGCCGACCAGCGGCCGGCGCGCTTCCTGCGCGTCGTCAAGGCGGTGTCGCTGCCGGACGATGACATCGTCGATCTCGACAACACCGCGTTCGGCCCGATCCGCATTTTCGGCATGAAGGAAATCGTCGGCTACTCGATGGTCGAGCCGGACGGCTCGGTCATGATGAAGGTACCGGCGAACGTGGCGCTGCAGATCAGCGTGCTCGACGGCGACGCGCGTCGCATCACGGCGCGCCACCACAACTGGATGCAGCTGCGGCCGGGACAGCTCCTCGAGTGCAACGGCTGTCACGTGGCGCAGAGCGGTCTCTCGCACGGTCGCTATGACGCGTTCGACTCCGCCTACGCCGGCGCACAGGCGACCGGCGGTTCGTTCAACGCCGGGACGGTGGACGCGCTGTTCGTCGGCGAAGTGGGTGAGACGATGGCCGAGGTGCGGGCGCGCATCAGCTGCGGCACCGACAACTGCTCGTCGCTGGAACCGTCGGTCGACGTCTTCTACACGGATGTCTGGACCGATGCGGCGAAGGCCGGCCGCGCGCCGGATGCGGACGTCAGCATGTCGTATCTGGACCTGACCACGGCGCCGCCGACGAGCCTCAACTGCATGACCCAGGGCTGGTCCTCGAACTGCCGCATCGTCATCAACTACGAGGCGCACCTGCATCCGCTGTGGTCTGCGGACCGGCCGGTCCTGGATGCGATGGGCAATCCCGTTATCGATCCGGTCAGCGGATTACCAGTAACAAATAACTGCACGAATTGTCATAATACGGTCGACCTCGCTGGGGCGACGCAGGTGCCGGCCGGGCAGCTCGATCTGTCCGACGGCCAATCCGATCTCGAGCCGGACCACTTCAAGTCGTATCAGGAACTGCTGTTCACTGATAACGAGCAGGAGCTGGTCGGCGGCAACCTGGTGGATCGCCAGGTGCAGGTCGGTACGGACGCGAATGGCAATCCCATTCTCGACTTCGTACCGGTAGCGCCCTCGATGAGCGCAATTGGCGCCAATGCTTCGAACCGGTTTTTCAGCCGCTTCGATACCGGTGGCAGCCATGAAGGGTACTTGTCTGACGCGGAGAAACGTTTGATTGCGGAATGGCTGGATGTCGGAGCGCAGTATTACAACAACCCCTTCGACGTCCCGATCAATTAGCGGCGCGTGGTTACTGGTTCTTGCATTAGCACTTTGTGAGGCACCAACCACCGTAATTGCTCAGGCCGCCGATGAATACCGCACGGTGGCGGTGGCGGATCCGTTCCTGGAAATGCGGACCGGCCCCGGTCGCGGCTACCCGATATTCCACGTCGTGGATCGCGGCGAGACCATCGAGATCCTGATGCGGCGCACCGACTGGTTCCAGGTGCGGGCGCCGAACGGCACCGAGGGCTGGGTCGACCGGGCCCAGATGGAGCGCACGCTGCAGCCCACCGGGTCGACGATTTCCTTCGCCGAGGCCGACCTCGAGGACTTCACGAACGCCACCTGGGAGCTCGGCGTGCTGGCCGGGGACTTCGGCGGCGCCAACATCGTTTCGGTCTACGGTGGGTACTCGCTCAACCCCTACGTGTCGCTGGAGGTATGGGGTTCACAGATTTTGGGAAATTTTTCGAACGGCTGGATGGGCAGTGTTAACGTCGTTCACGAAACCTGGCCGGACTGGCGGATTTCGCCATTTTTTACACTTGGTACAGGAATAATCCATACCGAGCCGAAATCCACGATCGTCCAGGGCGAGGACCGCACGGATCAGATCGCGCATGCGGGCGCCGGCATCCGCATGTACGCGACCCGGCGATTCATCCTGCGGGCGGAATTCAAGAGTTACGTCGTGTTCACCAGCCGCGACGACAACGAGGAAGTAGAGGAATGGAAAGTCGGTTTCGCGTTCTTTTTCTGATCCTGCCCATGGCGGCGTTCGGCCTGTCCGGCTGCGCCGCGACCAAGAGCCTGTTCGGCTGGGGCGAGGACGAGACGCCGCCGCCGGCCGAAATTCCCGAAGGCCAGGTCATCGAGCCCGAGGTGGAGCGCCGCGAAATTCGCGAGCCGGATATCGACACCGAAGACTTCGAAATCGGCGCCTTTGCCGGGGTCATGAGCATCGAGGACTTCGGCTCCGATCTCGTGTATGGCGTGCGGCTTGCCTATCACGTCACCGAGGGCTTCTTCGTCGAGGGTTCGGTCGGCCAGTCGGAAGGCGGCCTGACGAGCTTCGAGATTCTTTCAGGCGGTGCGCCGCTCCTGTCCGACAGCGAGCGCACGCTGACCTATTACAACCTGAACGTCGGCTACAACATCCTGCCGGGCGAAGGATTTGTCGGGGAGGGCCGCGCCTATAACACCGCGCTGTACATTTCGGCAGGACTCGGTTCGACGCGATTCGCCGGCGACGACCGCTTCTCCGTAAATTTCGGCGCCGGCTACCGGTTCCTGCTGACGGACTCGGTGGCCCTGCACATCGATTTTCGCGATCACCTGTTCGACATCGACCTCCTCGGCGAGGAGAAGACCGCGCACAACCTGGAAGGATCACTCGGCGTGACGGTGTTCTTCTGAGGCAGGGATCACGGTTCGCGCCTCTGACCGCGCGATAAGCTTGGAGTATGAGCATGAAATCAGCACGCATCGCACGCATTCTGCTCGCCGCCGCGGCGCTCGGCGCGCTGTCCGGCTGCTCGAACATCGAGCCCTGGGTCAAACCCTACGAGCGCGACCGGCTGGCCGACCCGATCATGTTCCTGGACGCCGATCCGGTATCGAGCGCCTACATCTACCACGTTTATGAGGCGCGCGAAGGCGCGCGCGGTGGGGAGGGCACTGCCGGCGGCGGCTGCGGCTGCAACTGAGTGCGTACGAATGATTCAGTTGGCCCGATACCACGTTGAAGCCGCGCTCAAAATGCTCATGTATTCGCATATACACTCCGCTTTTTCGCGCAGCTTCGCCTCGTCTCGGCCGCAACTGAATCCTTCCTCGAAATCGCCGCAGGTGTGCGGAATTTCATGATGGCGGCCTGTTCGAAAAGATTCCTGGCAATCGCGGCGCTGCTCTTCACAGGGCAGGGTGCGCTGGCGAGCGTGCTGCCGGAAGACCGCACGGATTTCCTCTATCACCGCTACGAAGGCGGCGGCGTCACGATCGACGGCCCGTCGATTCTGGTCAGAAAGAGCGTCGGCAAGAGCATGTCGCTGGCGGCGAATTACTACGTCGACATGGTCAGTTCCGCTTCGATCGACGTCATTACGACCGCGAGCCCGTACACCGAGGAGCGCACGCAGTATTCGCTGTCGATGGACTACCTGCGCGGCAACACGACGATGTCGATGGGCTACACGAACTCGACCGAGAGCGACTTCGACGCCAACACGTACCACCTGTCGCTCGCCCAGGACATGTTCGGCCAGCTGACGACGCTGACGCTGAGCTATGCCTACGGAGACGACACTGTACGTCGTTCCGACGACCCGAATTTCTTCCGCGACAACACGCGGCAGCAGTACGGCGTCGGCCTGACTCAGATCATCACGCGCAACCTGATCACGGCGCTGAATGTCGAGGTGATCACCGACGAGGGCTTCCTGAACAACCCATACCGCTCGGTGCGTTACGCCGACGCGGGAAGCCCGATCGGCTACAGCTTCGAGCCGGAGCTCTATCCCCGCACCCGCACCAGCAACGCGGTCGGGCTGCGGGCAAAGTATTACCTGCCGTATCGCGCCGCGCTCGAGGCGCAGTACCGCTACTTCATCGATACCTGGGATATCCAGTCGCACACGGCATCGATCGCCTATGTGCATCCATGGAAGGACTTCACGTTCACCGCGAAATACCGCTTCCATGACCAGACCGGGGCGCACTTCTTCCGCGACCTGTTCTCGCGTTCGGAAGCGACGAACTTCCGCGGCCGCGACAAGGAGTTGTCGCCATTGACCAGCCAGACGCTCAAGTTCAGCGCGTCCTACGAGTTCCTGGACGACGGCTGGGGCTTCATCGACAAGGGCTCGGTCACGTTTTCGCTCGACCACCTGATGGTCGACTACGAGGAGTTCCGTGACATTTCGACCGGCGCGGTCGTCGGCGAGGAGCCGTTTTACGCGCTCGATGCGAACGTCGTGCAGCTCTTCTTTTCCTTTTGGTACTAGGCCAGGTTCGACCGCCAGATCCCGCCACGATA
Organism: uncultured Gammaproteobacteria bacterium; assembly: GCA_938003715.1. GTDB lineage: Bacteria > Pseudomonadota > Gammaproteobacteria > Steroidobacterales > Woeseiaceae > SZUA-117. The sequence goes on along the minus strand of CALKYK010000351.1, from coordinate 2,407 downwards.
TCTCCGAAACGGCTCTCAGGTACAATTCCCGGCGTTCGTCACCGGAGCTTGTCATGGGTCGTATTGCGGGAATCGCCCGGCGCGAGAAAAAGCGCGCGCCGATGGAACTGCTCGAAACCGCTGAAGTGAGCACGGAAACCGGCGTCGGCTGTGATTTTCGCGGCAAACCCGGCGAGCGCCAGGTCACTCTGCTGTCGGCGCGCGACTGGGCCGCCGCCTGCGAAGACCTGGGCCGCGAGGTGCCGTGGACGCTGCGCCGATCCAACCTGTTGATCGAGGACATGGACCTGCCGAAGCGTGCCGGGGCCGTCGTCGAGATCGGCGACGTGCGTCTCGAGACGACGATCGAGATCGACCCGTGTTCGCGGATGGACGAGCAGGCCGAGGGGCTGACGGCGGCGCTGAAGCCCGACTGGCGGGGCGGCGTGGGCTGTCGCGTGATCCGCGGCGGTACCGTCTCGATCGGCGACCCGGTGCGCCTGGTCGAGGCCGACTGACTCCATGTTCATCCTGCTGGCGGTCCTTGCGGGCATCGCAGCGTTCGGCATTTTCGTCTACAACCGGCTGGTACGGGACCGGAACCGTGTCGACGCCGCCTGGAGCGACATCGACGTGCAGCTGCAGCGCCGCCACGACCTGATCCCGCAGCTGGTCAAGGCCGTCGACCAGTACGCCGGCTATGAACGCGCGACGCTCGAGGCCGTCACGCAACTCCGCAGCGAAGCGGTCGATCTTGCCGGCGCCGGAGAACTCGACCGGCGAGGGGACCAGGAGGAGGCCTTGTCCGAGGGCGTGCAGCGCCTGATCGCCGTCGCCGAAAATTACCCGGACCTGAAAGCGAACGAGAACTTCCTGAACCTGCAGGAAGAGTTAACGGAAACCGAGAACTACCTGCAGTTCGCGCGACGCTTCTACAACGGCTCGGTGCGCCAGCTCAATACGCGCATCGAGACCGTGCCGAACAACTTTGTCGCAGGCTGGTTCGGTTTCGCGCCGCGCGCGTTTTTCCAAAAAGCCTCTGACGAGGCGGCCAACGTACCGCTCGTCGAATTCGGCAAGGTCGAATGAACCGTTTCGCTCTCGTTCTTGCACTGCTGGCTGCCGGACTTGCCGGCGCCGACGAGCGAATCCTCGGCTATCACAGCGACATCCTCGTCAACCAGGATGGCTCACTCGAAGTCACCGAAACGATCACGGTTCGCGCCGAAGGCGTACAGATACGTCGCGGCATCTACAGGGACTACCCGATACGCTACGAGGATCGTTTCGGCAACGACTACGACGTCCGCTTCGAGCCGCTGACGGTGCTGCGCAACGGCCAGTCAGAGGACTGGCACACCGAGCGACGCGGCGACGGCGTGCGCACCTATTTCGGCAGTTCCAACCGCTATCTCGAACAGGGTGAACACCGCTACGAGTTTCGCTACCGCCTGAACCGGATGCTCGGCTATTTCGACCAACACGACGAGCTGTACTTCAACGTCACCGGTACCGGCTGGGACTTCCCGATCGACGAGGCGAGTGCCGCCGTGCGTTTCGCCTTCGACGTGCCGGGCGACGCGCTGAAGCTCGAGGGGTATACCGGGCCGTTCGGCGCCCTCGGCAATGACTACAGCGCGTCGGTCGACGACACCATCGGCGGCGCCCGTTTCCGGGTGACGCGGCCGCTCGGCCAGCGCGAGGGGCTGACGATCGTCGTCGGCTGGCCGAAAGGCTACGTCGACGAACCGTCGGACATGCAGCGGCTGGTCTGGCTGCTCAGCGACAATATCAATCTGCTGATCGCGCTGGCCGGGCTGCTCGCGATGCTCGGCTATTACATCCCGGTGTGGAAAAGTCACGGCAAGGATCCCGAGCCGGGCGTGGTGGTCACGCGCTACGAGCCGCCGGACGGATTCTCCCCGGCGTCGCTGCGCTACATCAGCAACATGGGCTACGACCACAAGGCGATGACCGCGGCGATCGTTAATTTAGCGGTGAAGGGATACCTGCGCATCAGCGAGGCCGACGACGTGCACTCGCTCAAGAAACTCGATCGCGGTCCCGACGCGCCGCCGCTGGCCGCCGGCGAACGCGAACTGTTCGAGGAGTTGTTCAGGAACGGCAACCACATCGGGCTCGTCAACGAGAACCACGAGCGCATCGGCGGCGCGCAGAAAGCGCACAAGCGCTCGCTGAAAAAGGACTATCACAAGAAATATTTCCGCACCAACGGGCTCCTCAATTTGCCGCCGCTGCTGATTGCCATCATTGCCTCGCTGGTGGCGCTGCGGGTCGGGCCGAGCCCGATGGTCGTCGTGACGATCGTGATGATGGTCGGCACGCTGATCACGTTCGCGATCATCATGAAGCAGCCCACCGGTCTCGGCCGGCGCCTGATGGCCGCGGTCGACGGGTTCCGCGAATA
>CALKYK010000350.1 GCA_938003715.1 uncultured Gammaproteobacteria bacterium | reverse complement strand
ACGGTCCGAGGCCATCCTCCGGCTTCGCATTCCACACGTGCTCCTGCTGCACGCGAATCAGCTCAATGCACATTGGTTCGGTCCCCTCGCCGACCGCCTCGCCGTGCGGCAGTACTCGTTCGTTTCGCTCGAGGCGGCGCTGGATGACCCGGCCTACGACAGTGCCGATGCCTATACCGGCCCGGGCGGCATCACCTGGTTGCACCGCTGGGCGATCACGGCCGGCGTGGACCGCCGCGTGTTTCGCGGCGAACCGGAAACGCCGCCGTACATCCTCGAACTGACCGGCCTGCGCGAACACTACTACCCCAGCGAAAGCGAGTAATCGCTGTCAACGCCGCTCCCGCCGCATCGTTATAGGCAGTACGAAGGCAAACAAGGGACGTGCAATCATGAATCACCTGAAAGGACTCAAGTTCGCGCTGGTCGCGGCACTGCTCGCAATCTCGGCCGGCTGCGCGACGAAAACCGTCGTCGTGCCGAAGTCGAGCCATCATCACCTGGCGGCCAACGGCTACGTGGTTTACACGGTGAAGCCCGCACGTCGCCACTGCTGGAAACACGCCGGTCACTGGCACTGCCGCTAAGGCAGCGGGCGAAGCGCTCCGCTGCGCTAGAATGACCAGGGATCATTCGCAGCGGAGTGACGCTCGCATGAAAATTCGCCTCCTGCCGGCCGTCATTGCGATGACCGGTGTTTTGATCACCCCCGGTGTGGCGCAGGAGGCCGGTGGACTTCCGGCGCCTCCCGACTGGTTCCTGGCCGAGATCGCGGTGCTGACGGCCGGCAGCGGCCGCTGGATAGCGGACAACGCCCGGTATCCTTCAGACGACGAACCGTACGAGCAGTACGGCGTCGAATGGCAGGCGTCTTTTGCCGGCACCAGCCTCAGCGGTCGGCTGTTCGGCCTGATCGGCGGTCGCGAGACGCCGGACTTCTGGGAATTCCGCAGCTACTGGCACCCCGGGCGAGGCGTCGTCGTCGTGGAGCAGTTCGGCAACGGCGCGGCGCTGGGCGTCGGCACGTCCTGGGCAGACGGTGAAGTCGTGGTATCGGACCAGGAATTCTGGTTTCCGAACGGCACGATCAACCGGACCGGCCATCGCAGCCACTTTCCGGACGAGGCAACGCACGTAACCGAAAGCTTCGATATCGTGGACGGCGAATGTCGGCCCAGGCGGCAGTACGTCTGGAAACGCGCGCCGACCGCGCCCGACTCGGCGTCTTCTACGACAACGGCGGTGCCGACTGCGAGCAGTTCGGCTGCGCCGCCCATCATCACCGACGTAGTGAACCGCGCGGCAACGATTGCATTGGCGCCCAGCGACTCGGCCTCGGCGACCATACGATCGATGCTTTGTTCACGACTTTCGGCTATCAGCTTCGCGTACTCGTGCACCTCGCCGCCGACGATGTTGCGCAGCCCGGCGAGAATATCCTTGCCGATGTGCCGTGCCCGCACGGTGTTGCCCCGCACGATGCCGAGTGTCCTGACGATTTTCCTGTTCGCGATGGTCTCGCTGGTTACGACGATCATCAATCAGATCTCCACGTCTTTGTACTTGTCTGTCCTGCGCTCGATGAGGCGCTGGCGAAGCACGGACAGGAAAAGCAATAGCAGTCCGCCGTAGATTCCGCCGGCAATCAGTTTCTCGTAAAGGCCCAGCGAGTCGTCCATGATGAAGCTGACGACGAAAAACCCGGCGCCTGCCAGCAGCGCGGCCAAAAAAATCAGCCAGCCGATCGCGCGGCTGCCCTTCACTACTGAATCATTCATCGTTTCTCTCCAGGTATCCTCGCCGATCGTACTGAGCCTGGCGCCGGCGACGCGTTCGCGCACGCGCGCGAGTTCCTGCAGCGCCGCCGCACATTCCGAGCAGGATTCGCAGTGCAGCTCGACGCGCTGCCGATCCTGCTGCGTCAATTCCCCGTCGAGGTAGCCC
>CALKYK010000349.1 GCA_938003715.1 uncultured Gammaproteobacteria bacterium | reverse complement strand
TGCGGACGACCTGCTGCGCATGATGGGCGCCGACGAGGCCGTCATCGCCGAAGGCAGCGGCTTCACGGCGGTGCTGCTCGGCGGCAACGCCAGCATCCTGTACCTGTTCCTGCTGAACGCGGCGTTTCGCGGCGCAGGAGACGCGCCGGTGGCGTTGCGCTCGCTGACGCTCGCGAACGGCCTGAACATCGTACTCGATCCCTGCTTCATCTTCGGCCTCGGTCCGTTCCCGGAAATGGGCGTGACCGGCGCGGCCGTCGCCACGACGATCGGCCGCAGTATCGGCGTCGCGTACCTCGCGTACTACCTGTTCGCGGGCAAGGGGCGGCTGGACTTCAAGTTGCACCACCTGGCGCTCGTGCCGTCGCTGATCGCGCGCATGATCCGCATCTCCATCGGCGGCATCGGCCAGTTCCTGATCGCGACGTCGAGCTGGATAGCGGTCATCCGCATCATCGCCCTGTACGGCAGCGCACCGATCGCCGCCTACACGATCGCGATCCGCCTGATCGAGTTCGTGTTCCTGCCGGCGTGGGGTCTCGGCAACGCCGCGGCGACGATGGTCGGGCAAAATCTCGGTGCCGGGCGGCCCGATCGTTCGGAGGCGGCCGTCTGGGCGGCCGCGCGGTACAACGCCGTGTTCATGACCGTGCTCGGCGCCGGGTTCTTCGCCTGCTCACCGCAGATCCTGTCGCTGCTTTCCCACGACCCGGAGATCATGCGCTACGGCACGAACTGCCCGCGCATACTCGGCATTGGCTACCCGATGTACGCGGTGGGTATGATCATCGTCCAGGCACTGAACGGCGCGGGCGATACGCGTTCGCCGTCGATCCTGAACCTGATCGTGTTCTGGATGACGCAGATTCCGCTGGCCTACTGGCTGGCGACCTCGATGGGATTGGGGCCGAACGGCGTGTTCTGGGCGATTGTGATTTCCGAATCGCTCCTGACCGTGCTCGGCGTACTCTGGTTCCGGCGCGGCAACTGGCGGCTGCAGGAAGTGTAATGACAGGCGTGCGGCCGGCGTGGCCCGCACGCCGGGGATGAAAACATGGATACGTTATCGAACATTGCGAACATCGCGGAAATCGTCGGCGTCATCATCGTCGTCGGCGGTCTTTACTTCGGTTTGCTGCAGCTCAGGAATTTCCGCCAGCAGCGGCGCGAACTGGCCGCGATCGAGCTGTTTCGCTTTTTCGGCAACCCGTACTTCACGGACGCCTACAAGACGGTTCTGAGCCTGCCGGACAACATGAGCGCTGAAGACATTCGCGACAACGAGGTGGAGCTCGAGGAAGCGGCCATGCTGATCAGTGCGACGATGGAAAACATCGGCGTCATGACCTACCAGCGCATCGTGCCGTTCACGATCGTCAATCACCTGATGGGCATTACGGCCGTGATCCTGTGGCGGAAGCTCGAAAACTGGGTGCTGGAGCTGCGTTCCGAACTCGATTCGCCGGCGACGTTCGAGTGGTTCCAGTGGCTGGCGGAGCGACTCGAAGAATACACCGACGTCAAGGAGCACCCGGCGTACGTCGCGCATCGGAAATGGGTGCCGTCGCACCTGCGCCGCCGAGCCTGAGCTGCGGCCACGACCATGGCCGACACGCCGCTGATCGATATTCGCGATGCGACGATCTATCGCGGCTCGACGCGAGTCTTCGACGAATTCAGCCTGCGAATCGGCCAGCACGAACCCTGCGTCGTACTCGGCCCCAACGGATCCGGCAAGACGACATTGCTCAAGGTGCTGAATCGCGAGCTGTACCCGGTCAACCGCGACGGCTCATGGGTGCGCATCCTTGGGCGGGAGACGTGGAACGTCTGGGAACTGCGCTCCCACATAGGCATCGTCTCCGACGACCTGCAGGCACGCTTCCGCAGCACGACCACTGCGCTGCACGTCGTGCTGTCCGGGTTCCTGTCGAGCGTCGGCGTGCACGGCTCGCTCGCCGCACGCATCGGCAGTGCGCAGGTCGACAAGGCGCGGGCCGTGCTGGCCGAACTCGGCATTCCGGAGCTGGCAGATACGCCGCTCGGCAGAATGTCGAGCGGCCAGCAGCGGCGCTGCCTGCTGGCCCGGGCGCTCGTGCACGATCCCGACACGCTGATCCTCGACGAACCCACCGCGGGCCTCGATCTTGCGGCGAGTTTCGACTACCTGGCGCGGATCCGCCGGCTCGCCGCCGGCGGCACGAACATCGTGCTGGTGACGCACCTGTTGAACGAGATTCCGCCCGGCGTCGGGCGCGTCATCCTGCTGAGGGCGGGCCGCATCGTCGCCGACGGCCGGAAAGACGAGGTGCTGACCGAAGCCAACCTGGAGCGGGCCTTCGGCACGCCGGTCAGAGTCGCGAATATCGACGGCCACTACCTCGCCTATCCACCGGCGGACTAGCGCACCCGCGTCGATCCCGTGCAGCCGTCACAAAGCCGGCACGTAAAGAACGGGCAAAGCACAAAAACGTGACGGACTAGGAAGCCTCGCCGCGCGCCGGGTCCTAGTCTCGACCCATGTCCCCGAAATTCCCGCCGCTCCTCACGCTGATCGTCACTCTGACGACGGCGGCACCCTGCATCGCGGCGGGGGACACCGGCGAGGCAGGACTTTCCAACATCGGCGCCGGGTTGCTGATCATCGCGATCGCGCTGGTGCTGCTCGCGGCACTCCTGTTCCGGTCCCGGATCGGCGGCCTGGTCCGGACACTGGCGGAACGCGGCGGCAAACACCGGCTGCGGCGCGCGCTGAAGGCCAGCGGGTCCGACGTCATCGAGGATTTCATCCTGCCGGGCGCTTACGGGGGCCTCACCCGCATCGATTTTGCGGTGCTGACCTCTGGCGGCATCCTGTGCATCCGGGCCAAGCACTACGACGGCATCGTCTTCGGCGATCCCGATGAGCCGCAATGGACGCACGTCGACGGCGTGCACCGGAGAAAATTTCTGAACCCGCGCATCCAGAACGAGGGGCGTTCTCGGGCGCTGCAAAACGTCGTGCCTAACGTGCCCGTGGCAAGCGTCGTCGTATTCACCGGCGACGTGCAGTTCTCGACGACGCCGGCACCCAACGTCATTCACCTGCGCCAGCTCGAAAGCTTCGTTGCGAAATTCGAATTCGGCCCGTGCAAGGTCGAAGACTGGGACGCGGTGTGGATGAGCGTGAGGGCCGCCGCGCTCACCGACGAGGACTCGCGCAAGGACTTCGACGCGCAGCTCAGTTTTTCCTGATCGTCCCCGCGCCAGTGCCAATCTGACGACGACGGCATTTCCGTTATACACTGGCGCCATTCGAAACATGGCGCAGAACTATGTCGGATGCCCTGATCAGTTCCCCAGGTGGTGTGATTTCCGTGCTGTGCGCCGTCGCAGCATTCTGGTTTTTCGTGCAGCAGGTGACGGGCTGGACGCTGTTCCAGTACGTGCCGCCACTCCTGTTTATATATGCGACGCCGGTTTTCCTGAATAACCTGGGCGTCATCCCGTCCAGCTCCCCGGTTTACAGCGGGCTCAGCAGCTTCGTGCTGCCGGCATTCATCGTGCTGATGCTGATCAAGGTGAACGTGCCGGCGGCGGTGCGCGTGATGGGCAAGGGCGTGATGGTGATGCTGATGGGCACGATCGGTGTCGTCGTCGGTTGCATTGTCTCCTACGTCATCGTGCATCGCTGGCTCGACCCGGACGCGTGGAAAGGATTCGGCGCGCTCGCCGGCAGCTGGATCGGCGGTACCGGCAACATGGCTGCCACCAGCGAAATGCTGGGCACGCCGCCGGAGCAGTTCGGCCTCGCGGTGCTGGCCGACAACGTCGTGTATCTCGTCTGGCTGCCGATATTGCTCGGGTCGAAAAACTTTGCCGACAAATTCAACGCGTGGGCGAAAGTGCCCGAAGACCGCATCCGCATGATGGAGATGGCCGCCGACGAGTTGCACGAGGAAGAAAAAGCGCCTCTGATGCGCGAGTACATCTACCTCGCCGCCATCGCGATCGCGGTGACCTGGATTGCAACCAGCATCGCCCCGTGGCTTTTCGACCGGACCGTGGCGCTGTCGGCAGGGCTCGCAACCGCACTCAACGAGACGACCTGGCGCATCCTGCTCATCACGACCATTGCGCTGATCCTCTCGACGACGCCGGTCGCGAAACTGCCGAACTCGACGGCGCTCGGCACCGCGATGATCTACGTGTTCGTCGCCGGCATGGGCGCGCGGGCGTCGATCGAGGGCTTCGGCCAGGCGCCGGCGTTCCTGCTGGGTGCCTTCATCTGGATCGCAATTCACGGTGCGTTCTGCCTGGCCGGCGCGCGGCTTTTCCGCGTCGACGTGCACAGCGCGGCTATCGCCTCCGCGGCAAACATAGGCGCCGCTGCCTCGGCGCCGATCGTGGCCGCATTCCACCGGCCGAGCCTGGTACCGGTGTCGGTGCTGATGGCGCTGATCGGCTATGCGCTCGGCAACTACGTGGCGCCGCTGGCAGGCCGCGCAGCCGGATATTTCGCCGGGTTTTTCTGATAGCAGCCCTTTGAAACGCCGCAAGAAACAGCAGGAAATCGACTGGGTGCGCGTGCGCTGGTGGCTGCAGGTCAGCGGCCTTGCGCTCTTCATCGTTTTCATCGGCGTCGCCGGGACGTTCAATTACCTATGGCGGCAAAGCGACACGGTCGATTCGATCGGCTGGCCCGAAACGGCAGCCGTCACCGAACCGGTCGACGCGGTGACGGCGACCTGGCTTGGCATTTCGACGATCCTGTTCGACGACGGTGAAACGCAGATCCTGATCGACGGCGTTTTCACTCGTGTGAATCCGGTGCGGGTGCTGACGTTCCGGCCGGTGCGATCGGACGTCGCAACGATCAACTACGCGCTGGCGAGGTTCAGCATGACGCGGCTGCGTTCCATCGTACCGGTGCACTCGCATTTCGACCACGCCATGGACGTCGGCCACGTCGCAAACCGGTCCAGCGCGCTCGTGATCGGCTCCGAGTCCACCGCAAACGTGGCGCGTGGCGCGGACGTGCCGGTGGACCAGTACCAGATCCTCGCCGACGGCGAGGAGCGCCAGTTCGGCGATTTCAGGGTGCGGCTGGTCGAATCGCGACATGCGCCGATCGGCATGGGCGACCAGGAGATCTTTCCCGGCATCATCGGCGAACCGCTGCGGCAGCCCGCCAGGGTATCGGCGTACCGCACCGGCGTGCCGTGGTCCGTATTCGTTAGCCATCCGCGTGGCACGACGCTGGTCCAGGGCAGCGCCGGTTTCATCGACGGCAAACTGGAAGGCGAAAGCGCGGACGTCGTCATGCTGTGTGTCGCAGGGCTATCGGGGCTCGGGCGCGACTACACGGAGAGATACTGGCAGGAAACGGTGCTGCACACCGGCGCAACGCGCCTGATCGCGATTCATTTCGAGGATTTCATGGCGCCGTTCGGCGAAACGCGCCTGCTGCCGCGCTTCCTCGACGACGTGGTGACGACAGCGGGCTGGATCGACGAACTGGTTGCCGCCGACGAGCGCGAGCTCAAGATCGAACTCCCGGTGTTCGGCCAGCCGATCGCGCTTTACTGATCCATTGCCGGCCCGAACTCGTCGAGCAGCGCGTCGATGCGTTCGGCCACGATACCGATGTCCGCTTTCTCGCCGCTGCCGAGGCGCTTGACGCGGGTCTCGACGCGGCTGGCCAGGCTGCGGTCGCCGATTTCGCGCTCGTAAAGCAGTTCGAGCGGCCCTTTTCCACGCAGGTATTTCGCACCGCGGACGCCCGTTTCGTGCTCCTCGATGCGGCGCGCCACGTCGGTGGCGATGCCGGTGTAGATGCTGCCGTCGCGGCAGCGCACGAGATAGACGCTGTAGCTCACGGTCATTGGCGGGTGACGCGCTTTGTCGACGGCGGGTATTTCTCGAGCAGCGGCGCCGGGCGAACGGGCCGCGCCTCGAAATTGCCGCCGCAGTTCGGACACACACCTTTGTAAACGGCATCGACGCAGTCGCGGCAGAACGTGCATTCGAACGTGCAGATCATCGCATCCGGTGACTCCGGCGGCAGGTCGCGATCGCAGTGTTCGCAGTTGGGGCGGAGTTCGAGCATGGCAATTGCTTGTCCGGTCAGGTGACGATTGTAATGGATTGCTTCGCCCTGCTTCGTCACTGCGTTCCTCGCCGTCCTCGCAATGACGCTTGTCACCTCATTGTGTTCGCAATGCAGCGATCCGCGCATCCTTCTCCTCCCACACCGTGGTCAGCCACTGGTGAAAGCGCAGCCGGTACTCGCGGTCGTTCTGGTAATCGCCGCCCGGCATCCAGTCGGGCACCGGCAGCTGCCGGACGTCGACGACGACGTGGCGGAATTTTCCGCAGACCATGTCCCAAAACTGGACCGGGCCGTCCGGGTAGACGAGCGTGACGTCGAGTATCGAGTCGAACATCTCGCCCATCGACGTCAGCGCCAACGCGACGCCGCCCGCGCGCGGCGGCAGCAGGTGCGTGTAAGGCGATTCGCGTTTGCGCCGCTTTTCCTCGGTAAAGCGGGTGCCCTCGACGAAGTTGATGACCGAGGTCGGCACGTCGCGAAATTTCTCGCAGGCCCGGCGCGTCGCTTCGAGGTCCTTGCCCTTTTTCTCCGGGTGCTTCGCGAGGTAGGACTTCGAGTAGCGCTTCATGAACGGCATGTCGAGCGCCCACCAGGCGATGCCGAGGAACGGAAACCAGACCAGTTCCTGCTTGATGAAGAATTTCAGGAACGGGATGCGGCGGTTCAGCACCGTCTGCAGCACGACAATGTCCACCCAGGTCTGGTGATTCGCCATGACCAGGTACCAGTTGTCGCGCGCGAGGCCCTCGACGCCGCGCACATTCCAGCGGGTGTCGTTGGCGAAGGAGAAAATCCAGGCGTTGATGCCGATCCAGAATTCGCCGATGCGCATCAGGATGCGCGTCAGGAAGCGCCGGAACGGCGCGATCGGCACCAGCAGCTTGACGATCGCGAGAATGAAAATCGGGATGAAGCACACGATCGTGTTGACCGTGTTCGCCGCGAACGTCAGCAGGCCCCGCAGGTTTCTGAATATTTTTCTTGCCAACTGTGCGTCCGGGCGCCGAGCAGCGGTGATTCTAGCCCGATTGAGCCGCAATTACGTTTTTGTGACCGGTTGCCGGCTGCTCCGGACTGGAGTACCGTCATTTGCTTCCGCATCTACCCTGCCGGCGCACGCTTGCGGCGCGGCACGACCCAGCAGAGCGTGACAATGATTACCCTGACCATCAACGGCGAAACCCGCAACCTGGACGTCGATCCGTCGACGCCGCTCCTGTGGGCGATTCGCGAAACCGCCGGCCTGACCGGCACGAAATTCGGCTGCGGCATTGCCCAGTGCGGTGCCTGCACGGTGCACCTGAACGGTGCCCCGGTTCGCTCCTGCGTCACGCCGGTGCAGGCGGCGGCGGGCCAGGACGTCACGACGATCGAGGGCATCGGCTCGCGGGCGACCGGGCTGCACCCGGTACAGCAGGCCTGGATCGACGAGCAGGTGCCGCAGTGCGGCTACTGCCAGTCCGGACAGATTATGAGCGCGGTGGCGCTGCTTTCGAACAATACATCGCCGACTGATGCGGACATCGATGCTGTGATGCGCGGCAATGTCTGCCGCTGCGGTGCCTATCCGCGTATCCGGCGCGGCATCAAGCGCGCGGCGGCAACGATGCGCGACGCGGCGGGCATCGGGGAGGTGGCCGATGAATAAGTGGACGCGACGCGCATTCATCAGCGCCGGCGTGCTCGCTGGCGGCGTGGTTGTTTTCGGCATCGCCATTCGGCCCGGCAATCGTGCCGGCAAGGTGGCGGGCCTTGTTGCGGACGATAACGAGTCGCTGTTCAACGTCTGGCTGAAAATCGCAACGGACAACACGGTGACCGCGATCATCCCGCATGCCGAGATGGGACAGGGCGTGCACACGACGCTGGCGATGATGCTGGCCGACGAGCTCGACGCCGACTGGAACCTGGTCGACATGATCGAGGCACCGGCGCACATCGAGTACGCGAATTACGCCCTGGCCAAGGGCTACGCCGCGGGCGGCGTCGATTTCCCGGCGTTCCTGGTCGACACCGTGGACGGATTCTTCCTGACCGCGACGAAATGGATGAAGCTGCAGATCACCGGCGGCAGCACCTCGGTACCGACGACCGGCCAGCACGCGATGCGCGTTGCGGGCGCCGCGACGAAGGCGGTGCTGCTGCAGGCCGCGGCCAACCGGTGGCATGTGCCCTACGATGAGCTGACGGCGAGCAACAGCATGATTCATCATGCGGGCTCCCACCGCGAGGCGCCATTCGCATCCTTCGCCCGCGACGCGGCAAAGCTCGACCTGCCGGCGAAGCCGCGGCTGAAGACGCCGGACGAGTTCACGATAATGGGCACCGACGTCGGCCGGCTCGACGCGCCGGCGAAAGTGGACGGTTCGGCCATGTTCGGCATCGACGCGGTCGTGCCGGGCATGAAGTACGCGACGGTGAAAGCTGCGCCGGTGTTCGGCACCCGCGTGCTGTCCGTGAGCGAAGCCTCGGTGCAGGACATGCCGGGCGTGCGACGGGTCGTGAACCTGGGAGACGCCGTCGCCGTCGTCGCGGACGGTTACTGGCAGGCAAAGCAGGCACTTGACGCGCTCGCCGTCGATTTCGACCAGGGTGGCGACGAAACCGTCGAGCAGAGCGACATCTTCGAGCAGTTCTCGCGCGACATGGACGCGGCCACCGCGAACGGCGACGAGATCACGGACTTCGAGCAGGGCGACGCCCGGGCAGCGCTGGAGGGCGCCGACCGGGTCATCGAGGCCGAGTATCGCGTGCCGTACCTGTCGCACGCGCCGATGGAACCGATGAACTGCACGGCGTGGGTCCATGACGGCAAATGCGAGCTGTGGACCGGCACGCAGAACCCGCTCGGCTTCGCCGCGGAAGTGGCCGACGTACTGGACATGGACATCGACGACGTCGTGCTGCACAACCAGTACCTGGGCGGCGGCTTCGGCCGGCGCGCGTTCCCCGACTATGCGATACAGGCGGCGCGCATTGCGGCGGAAGTGCACTTCCCGGTGAAGCTGATCTGGTCGCGCGAGGAGGACATGCGCCACGACCACTACCGGCAGGCGAGTATCAGCCGCTTCCGCGCGGGGCTGGATGCGGCGGGCCGACCGGTGGCCTGGATCAACCAGTACGTCGAGAAGCACGACCCGAAGGAAGCGCCGTATATCCCGTACGCGATCGACAACCAGTACATTCACTATGCCGAGTCGAAGACGCACGTGCCGTGGGGATTCTGGCGCAGCGTGGGCCATTCGCTGCACGCGTTTTTCACCGAGTCGTTCATCGACGAGGTCGCGCACGCGGCGGGTCGCGACCCGTACGAGTACCGGCACGACCTGCTGGCCTCGGCGCCGCGCTTCCGGAAGGTGCTGGACACGGCGGCCGAGAAATCGAACTGGGGCGCGCCGCTGCCGGAGAACTTCGGCCGCGGCATCGCGATTCATCGCTCCTTCGGCACCATCGTCGCGCAGGTGGTGGAAGTCGAGATCGTCGACGGCAAGGCGATTGCGCGCCGCGCGGTGTGCGCCGTCGACGCCGGGTTCGCGATGCACCCGGACGGCATGAAAGCGCAGATGGAGAGCGGCATCATCTACGGGCTGACCGCGGCGCTGTACAGCAACATCACGATCCGTCGCGGTGCGGTCGCGCAGTCGAATTTCCACGATTACCCGATGCTGCGCATCGACGAGTCGCCGGAGATCGAGACTCACATCATCAACAGCGGCGAGCGACTGGGCGGCGCCGGCGAACCGGGCACACCTGCGATTGCGCCGGCGCTTGCGAACGCGATATTCGACGCCACCGGCAAGCGAATTCGGGAGCTGCCGGTATCGCTGCACGATCTCTCCAGCGAGGACCTCGGCTCGCGCGACGTCGCCTGACGTATTCCGGATTGCGTCAATTGAAAAGCCCCGCTTCGGCGGGGCTTTTTGCTTCAGGAGTTGGTCACTCGTGCTTGTTGATGAAACGGTTACAGACGCTGTCTTCGTCCAGCCATTTAGCGGTCCGGATCTCTGTGAATGCAGTCAACACAAATCCAGCAAAGATAGA
>CALKYK010000348.1 GCA_938003715.1 uncultured Gammaproteobacteria bacterium | reverse complement strand
CGTCGCGGTCCGGTACGGGAACAGCGCCGGCGCGATGAAGTTTCGCCGCCTGAGTTCGTCCGGCGCGATGCCGGTCTGGCGCGCCGCCCGGTCGACCAGTCGCTCGACCAGGTAAGCGGCCTCCGGCCGGCCGGCGCCGCGGTACGCGTCGGTCGGAACTGTGTTGGTGAAAACGGTCGTGACGTCCGCATACAGGACGGGAATGTCGTAGACGCCGGTGCTCATGCAGGCGCCGAACCACGGAATAATCGGTCCCGCCTGCGAGCAATAGGCGCCATTGTTGGCCACGATCGACACGCGCATCGCGAGAAACCGGCCGTCGCCGTCCAGCGCGAGTTCCGCGTGGCTCCTGTGATCGCGTCCGTGCAGGTCGGCCAGGAACGACTCGGTTCGCTCTGCAGTCCACTTGACCGGGCGGCCGGTGTCCATCGCCGCGTGCGCGGCCACGACGGTCTCGCACTGCAGGAAGGACTTCAGGCCGAAAGCGCCGCCGACGTCGGGACAGACGACGCGCATGTTTTCCACCGGCACCGGCAATGAACCGGCAAGGCGGTCGCGCAGGTAGTGCACTCCCTGGCAGCCCTGGTACACGGTCAGCGTCTTGCCATCGTAGGTGACGTTGCAGCCGCGCGGCTCCATGGCGGTCGGCGCGAGGCGATTGTTGACGACGTCGATCGATACAGTCGTCGTCGCGTCGCGGAAGGCGGCGTCGGTCGCGTCGCGATCGCCGTATTCGAGCGTGCCGAAAAGGTTTTGCGGCACGCCGGGATGCAGCTCCGGCGCACCGTCCTCGAGCGCCGCACGCGCGTCGACCACGGCGTCGATCTCGTCGACGTCGAACCAGATCAGCTCCGCCGCGTCGCGCGCCGCGCCTATCGATTCTGCAACGACGGCGGCAACCGGTTCGCCGACGTAGCGAACGCGGACTCGTGCGAGCGGTGGTTGTTGCACCGGATCACGTGCAGGCGTCAGCGAGCTCTTCCCCTGGGCCATGCCGGGCAGATCGCGAACACCCGCGCGCTCGAGGTCCTCCGCGGTGTAGACGGCGAGTACGCCCGGTGAACTTTTCGCATCAGCGGTTTCGAGCGTGCGGATTTCGCCGTGCGCGTACGGCGAGCGCAAAAAGTACAGGTGAGCCTGTTCGGGCAGCGTAATGTCGTCGGAGTAGCGGCCGCTGCCTGTCAGGAATCGCTGGTCTTCCTTGCGCCGGATCGCCTGCCCGGTGCCAAAACGGCCCATCAGGCGATGCTCCGGCGCCAGTCGGCGATCGCCTCGCCGATTTCATGCGGCGAGTCTTCCTGCAGGAAGTGATTGCCGGCGACCGTCACTTCCTTCTGGTTCGGAAAGCTGCGGCAAAATTCCCGCTGCGGGCCGATGAGTATGGCGCCCGGATTCGCATTGACGAAGAGCTTCGGCACATCGCTTTGCGCCAGCCATTCGGCATATCCGGCAACGATCTCGTGCACGTCGGCGGGTTCGCCGTCGATCGGAATCTGGCGCGGCCAGGTCAGGGTAGGGCGACGATCCTCGCCGGCGTTCGCAAACGGGCGCCGGTAAACGTTCATCTCTTCCTCGCTCAGCCTGCGCAGGATCGAGCCCGGCAGCACGCGTTCGACGAACACGTTCTTTTCGAGAACCATGGATTCGCCCGCCGGGGATCGAAAACCCTGGAAGACACCGCGCGCCGCTTCCGGCCACTCGTCCCAGGTTACGGGCCGCACGATGCCTTCCATGTACGCGATCCCGAGCACGGCATCGGGTTTCTGCCGCGCCCAGTCGAAGCCCAGCGCAGAACCCCAGTCGTGGATGACGAACGTGACGCGATCGTGTACGCCAAGCGCGTCCCACGCTGCGAACAGGTACTTGCGATGCTCAACGTAGCGATACGAATCCGGCCCCGGATTGTCGAGTTTGTCCGAGTCGCCCATGCCGATCAGATCGACGGCAATGCAGCGGCCCTGATCCGCCAGGTGCGGGATGACGTTGCGCCAGAGATAGGACGAGGTCGGATTGCCGTGCTGGAAGACGATCGGATCGCCGCTTCCGGCTTCGACGTACGCCATGCGCTTGCCCAGCACCTCGACGGTTTTCTTTTGCGGTTCTTCCGTTGCGATCAAGTATTTTATCCGTCTGCCGCTGCGCGACGGCCCCGTCCGTCGTGCTCAAGGAGACTCTGATCAATTGTCGTCGTGGGCGACGAGAATTGATCAGGGTCTCCTTTATTCATTATGCTCTGTTAGATTGGCCGCGAACAACCCGCGGGGAATGTCCATGACACCGGAAAATCGCAGCGCCTACTGGCGCGCGAACCTGCGCGTGCTGGCCGGCTGCATGCTGGTCTGGTTCGTCTGCTCGTACGGATTCGGCGTACTGTTCGTCGACGCGCTGAATTCCGTTCGCCTCGGCGGTTTTCGCCTCGGCTTCTGGTTCGCGCAGCAAGGCTCGATCTACATTTTCGTCGCGCTGATTTTCTTCTATGCATGGCGCATGAACCAGCTCGATCGTCGCTACGACGTGCACGAGGACTGAGCCGCCCATGTCGCTCAAGGTGTTGACCTATCTCGTCGTCGGCGCGAGTTTCGCGCTGTACATTGCGATCGCAATCTGGTCCCGGGCGCACAGCACCGGCGATTTCTATATCGCCGGCAAGGGCGTGTCCCCGGTGGCGAACGGCATGGCAACTGCGGCGGACTGGATGAGTGCCGCCTCGTTCATCTCCATGGCGGGACTGATCGCGTTCCTCGGCTACGACGGCTCCGTGTACCTGATGGGATGGACCGGCGGCTACGTGCTGCTGGCCCTGTTCCTCGCGCCCTACCTGCGCAAGTTCGGCAAGTTTACGGTCCCCGAATTCATCGCCGAACGCTACTACTCCAAAACGGCGCGCATCGTCGCCGTTATTTGCCTGATATTCGTTTCGTTCACCTACGTCGCCGGTCAGATGCGCGGCGTCGGCATCGTGTTCTCGCGCTTCCTCGAGGTCGACGTCACGGTCGGGCTCGTGATCGGCATGGGCGTCGTGTTCGTGTACGCCGTTCTCGGCGGCATGAAGGGCATCACCTATACCCAGGTTGCGCAGTACTGTGTGCTGATCTTCGCCTACACGGTGCCGGCGATCTTCATTGCGATACAGATCACCGGCAACCCGGTGCCGCAGCTCGCATTCGGCGGAGACATAGCCGGGACCGGCACCGGCCTGCTCGACAAGCTGGACGATATCGTGACCGCGCTCGGTTTCACCCAGTACACGGACGGAGCGAAAAGCAGGATCGACGTGTTCTGCATCACGCTCGCGCTGATGGTGGGTACGGCGGGATTGCCGCACGTGATCGTGCGATTTTTTACCGTGCCGAAAGTGCGCGACGCGCGGACGTCCGCCGGCTACGCGCTGCTGTTCATTGCCATCCTGTATACGACCGCACCGGCCGTCGGCGCCATGGCACGCTACAACCTGCTGACGACGATCCAGCCGGGCGAAATCGGTGCCGCCGACGGCAACCTCGCCTACGACGAACGTCCCGACTGGATGCATACCTGGGAAAACACCGGCCTGGTCACGTTTACCGACAAAAACGGGGACGGCCGCATCCAGTACTACAACGATGCGAACCCGGACTTCGCGCCGGTTGCGGAACGCTACGGCTGGCAAGGCAACGAGCTCGCCGTCGATCGCGACATCATGGTGCTGGCGAATCCCGAGATCGCCGGGCTGCCGGACTGGGTCATCGCGCTCGTCGCGGCTGGCGGCATTGCCGCCGCGCTGTCCACCGCTGCGGGGCTGCTGCTGGTGATCTCGGCAGCGATTTCCCACGACCTGATCAAGGGCATCTTCGTTCCCGGCATCAGCGAAAAGGGCGAACTGCTGGCCGGGCGCATCGCGGCAGCGTTCGCCATCATGATCGCGGGCTACCTCGGTTTCGATCCGCCGGGCTG
>CALKYK010000347.1 GCA_938003715.1 uncultured Gammaproteobacteria bacterium | reverse complement strand
AGCGGCGAATTCACCGCTGCCAAAAGCCTGGCACCGGCGCTCTATCCCGCCCCGTCCGTCCATGCGCGCGAAATCGCTTCGATCTTTCGCTCGCAATGGATCTGTGCCGGGCGCCTGGCCGAGATCGCCGAGCCTGGCGACTACCTGTGCCTGGACCTGGTCGATGCGCCGCTTTTCGTCGTGCGCCGGCGCGACGGCACGGTCGCCGCGTTTTCGAACGTCTGCCGGCACCGCGGCGCGCGCCTGCTGGACGACCGTGGGCACGTCACGCGCATCTCCTGTCCCTACCATTCCTGGACCTACGATCTCGACGGTCAGCTCGTCGGCGCGCCGTTCATGCACAGCGGATTCGACGTCGGGTCATTCCGGCTGCCGCAACTTGCGACATTCGAGTGGCAGGGATTCGTGTACGTCAATGCGGATCCGGATGCGCAACCACCCGACCTCGGCGAGCTGTCGGCGAACGTCGGTGACTATCGCATGGCCGACTACGTGCCCGTTCACGCATGCACCGAAACCTGGGCGACGAACTGGAAATGCCTGGTCGAGAATTTCATGGATGCCTACCACCTGCATCGCGTGCACCGGGAAACATTTGCCGCACAGGGTTCCTCGGAATCGGGCACGACGCTGTCCGACGGTGACGAGGCGAGCGCGTGGCACTATGTGGACGAGTCGTCGGGCGCGAAGTCCGTGCAGGCGCATCCGGACAATACCTGGTTGAGCCCGGAGAATCGGCACCGCACCTGGCTGATAAACGTATTTCCGTCTCACGTGTTCCAGCTGCAACCCGATTTCCTGTGGTCGCTGTCGATTCTGCCGCTCGGCATCGGCGAGACCCGCTTTCGCTGGAGCCTGTCGGTTCCGGCGGAGATCCTGAATGGGGCGAAGGACAGGCAGGCGCACGTCGACGGCGTCGTCGCCTTCCTCGAGCGCGTCAACGCAGAGGACAGGGTGGTGGTCGAGAATGTGTTCCGCGCGACGGCGTCGCCGCTGGCGACCGCTGGGCCGCTGTCGTGGCTGGAGAGAAACGTCTGGAGCTTCGCGCGCTACCTCGCACGACGGCTTGTCGATTAGCCCGCGAATCGGTGACGGATGCGGGCTAGGCCGCCTTTTTCGGCGCGACGTCCGGGTACAGTTCGTTCAGCGGAATCGAGCGACCGTCCTCCTGCACGATGCGGCAGTGGAAACGCTTGAGCTGGCGCGGTTCGTTGACGCCGCAGGAATGCGCGATGACGCCGATTTCCTTGCGCATGTTCAATGAGTATTGCTTGACCCGCTCGGCCTTGTCGGTGACCACGAGGCCGCGCTGCAGGCGCTTGTCGTGAGTTGTAATGCCGGTTGGGCAGGTGTTCTTGTTGCACTGAAGAGCCTGGATGCAGCCCAGCGCGAACATGAATCCGCGGGCGGAAGCGATGAAATCGGCACCCATGCACAGCGCGGTGGCTGCTTCGGACGGCAGGATCAGCTTGCCGCTCGCAATGACGCGAATGCGCGATTTCAGGTCATACCGATTCAGTATGTCGACGACGATCGGCAGGCTTTCCTTGACCGGCAGGCCGACGCAGTCCATCAGTGACATCGGCGCGGCGCCGGTTCCGCCGTCCCCGGAATCGACGGCAATGAAATCGGGCGCGCTCTCGATGCCACGCGCGAGGATCTCCTCGCACATTTCCTCAAGCCAACCGTAGGCGCCGATGACGGCCTTGAAGCCGACCGGCTTGCCGCTGACCTCGCGCAGGTGCGCAATGACGTCGAGCAGGTCCTGGGCCGAGTCGATCTCGGGATGCCGATTCGGGCTGATCGAGTCCTTGCCGGCCTCGATGCCGCGAATGTTGGCGATTTCCTCGGTGACCTTTTCGCCGGGCAGGATGCCGCCCTTGCCCGGTTTTGCGCCCTGCGACAATTTCAGCTCGATCATTTTTACCTGCGGGTGCGCCGCGACTTCACGCAGCTTGTCTTCATTGAGCGATCCGTCTTCGTTGCGCACGCCGTACTTCGCGGTACCGATCTGGAACACGATGTCTGCGCCGCCCTCGAGGTGATAGGGCGACAGGCCGCCTTCGCCGGTATTAAGCCAGTTACCGGCCATCGCGGAGCCCTTCGACAGGGCGAGCGTCGCCGGTTTCGAGATCGCGCCATAGCTCATCCCGGACACGTTGAAGATGGAATCGGTCGTATACGGATGGCGACAATAGGGGCCGATCTCGACGCCGCCGGTCGGTGATACGTCGACGTCGAGAACCGGATACGGGCAGTTGACGAAAATCACGGTGCCGACCGGGCGCAGGTCGCGCGTCGAGCCGAACGCGACCGTGTTGTCGATATTCTTGGCGGCCCGGTACACCCAGGTGCGCTGGGCGCGGTTGAACGGCAGCTCTTCACGGTCCAGTGCGAAGAAGTACTGGCGGAAATACTCGCCGAGCTTCTCGAACAGGTAGCGAAAGCGGCCGATGACGGGAAAATTGCGGCGAATCGCATGCGTGGTCTGGGTGACGTCGATCACGTACATCACGATCACCGCCAGCAGCCCGAGCCCGAGCAGGAACACGAGGATTGCCGACAGCAGCTGGACGATGTCCAGTGCACTCAAAAACATCTCGCTCAAAGTGAAGTCTCCCTCGGTGCGTCGCCGCACCCGTCACTGTTGATACGTGCTAGGCGCCGTTGCCGAATTTTTTCGTGATCAGGTGGTCCAGGCTCAGTTTACCTGCTCCCCAGAAGAACAGGGCAAGCAGCATGACGAAATAGGTGATCGCCCATTCGATGCCGTTGTTCGAGATCACGTAGTTGCCGTTCTCGGTGAGCCAGTCGTAGTTGCCGTGCTCGCGCAGGATCGATTTTGCCCGGTCGAGTTTTTCCATCGTGCCTTCGATATCGGCCGGCGGGAACGGGCTCATCGGGTCCGCAACCGCCTGCCAGCCGTTATCCCAATGCACCTTGAACGCTGCCACCAGCATCGTGATCATCAGCGGTATCGAGATCCAGCGCGTCGCGAGCCCGAGCAGCAGCAGCACCGCGCCGACGACCTCCGCGCCCGTTGCGAGCCACGCCATCAGCGCGGGCGCCGGCAGGCCCAGGCCCCAGTCCGGGTTGCCGAACCAGGCGATGACGTTGTCCATGCCGTTCAGCTTGTTCGTACCGGCGACCCAGAATACCGGTACCAGGTAGAGCCGCAGTGCCATCGGGCCCAGGAAATCGACCGCTTTCGTCGTGTCCAGCCAGCCCTGCATCTTTTTCAGGAAGTCCATTGTTATCCTCCAGAGTTTCTTACGGCGCGGCGTTCAGTCGCCCTGTGACGACGGTTTTCGCCGCGCGCCGACAATGATTTCGGCGGCGCGCATCTGCCGCATCGCGTCCGCGCCGTGCCCGACCAGTGCCTCGGCATCGGGGTACGAGATCTCCTCTGCCAGTGCCAACAAAAGTTCCCGTCCGCTTGCAGTGGCGTTTTCGCCAATCATCTCGAGCAGCCTTGCCGTCACCGGGTTGAGCTCCATGAAGTCCATGTCGTCGTCGGATTTGCGGCAAATGGCGAGAAACGTGGGCTGTTCGCCGGGCTCCTTCGGACGGTACTTCGTCGAAATGCGATGTACCGGGAACTGGTAGGCGAACGTCCAGGCGAGTTTCGAGCGCACCGGCACGCCGTCGAGCAGATCGCCGTCCGGATCGACGCCGGTATGGTCGTTTTCCTCGTCTGAAACGGACAGCGCGAGTTCGACCCACTCGTAGTGCGCAAGCTCGAGCAGGAACGGCAAGTCTTCGTCGTCCGGCTCGTATTCGTCCTGCAGAAACTGCAGGAACTCGCGAGGGATCTCCAGGAAATAGGGTGTCTGCGCTTCGTGCCGGGCCATGAAAGCGCGTATCAGCGCGTTCCACCGGTCACCGGCATACAGCTTCGTCAGTACCGGAAAAGTCTGGCTGAGCAGGCTCTTCAGGTTGTTGAAGAAAAGTTCCCGGTACACCGACATGCGCCGGTCTTCCGCTCCCTGCGGCGGCGGATTGTGTTCCGGGTCGCGAATGTGGCGCGCGAATTCGTACTGTTTTTGCTTGAAGTCAGCCGACTCAGCCATGTGCAGATCCCGCAACGGGTCGCGAGTTGCCGGCAGCATGCTGCATCGTGCGTATGCGTCGTACCTCGTCCAGGAGCTCTTCGAGCGGCGGGAAATTGAAGTCCCGTTCGAGCAGTGTCGGTACCGGGCCGAAATGCGTATAGGCCTCGCCGAGAAGCTGCCAGGCCTGGTCGCTGACGGCCGCGCCGTGGGTGTCGATGCGCAGATCTTCGGCCTCGACGTAGTGACCGGCCAGGTGGAAATACTTGATGCGTTCCCCGGGCATGGCGAGCATGAATTCGCGCGCGTCGTAGCGATGGTTGATGCTGTTGACGACGATGTTGTTGATGTCCAGCAGCATGTCGCAGTCGGCTTCCTCGAGTACCGCGAGCGTGAACTCCGCCTCGCTCAGGTCGGTCGCCGTCGGCGTGTAGTAGGACACGTTTTCGACCGCCATGCGCCTGCCGATGATGTCCTGTGCGCGACGAATGCGTGCCGCCACCCAGTGCACAGCTTCCTCGGTAAATGGTATCGGCATCAGGTCGTACAGCTGGCCGTCGTCGCCGCAAAAACTCAGGTGCTCGGAGTAAAATTCGATACCGTGCTCGTCCATGAATTCGCGTACGTCCTCCAGCAGCGACTCATTGAGCGGTGACGGCGCGCCGATGCTCAGCGAGAGTCCGTGCAGGACGAACGGATAACGCTCGGTGAAGTGCCGAAACCGCCTGCCGAGCTTGCCGCCGACCCGGATCCAGTTCTCCGGTGCGACCTCCATGAAGTCGATATCGTCCGGCGCGGCCTTGATCAGCGCGTCCATCAGCCCGCGGCGCAGCCCAAGACCTGCCCCCGATACCGGGTATGTCTTTGTTTTTTCCGTCATTTGCTTCGCGATTCCACAACTGCACCAGACCAAGACAGCGCGCCGATTATTACAGATCTGTCCGCGCTGCGACGGTCCGGGCGGCTAGAGGCGGCGCAGGCGCTCGAGATAGGCGGCCTCGTCCGGCAGGGCGTTTCGACCTTGTGCTTCCCACAATGTTTCGGCAAGGCAGTCGATGGCCTTGTGCTCCGCCGCGTGCCGGTCGCCGATCCGGATCGACAACGCGTCGATAATCGACGCGATCCCTGCCGGCCGGTCAGTCGCGATTTGCTCGCGCAAAGCGAGATGCAGGCCCATGTGCAGGTAGGGGTTGGTGCGTCCGCCTTCGGGCGTGTAGTCGACCTCCAGCGTTTCGTCGCCCAGCATGTCATGATATTCGGGGTGCTCCGCGACGACCGCGGAGATTTGCGCCTCGAGCGGCGACAGCGCCTCTCCGGCCTGCCGTTTGCACCAGGCCTCGACGTACATACGCCGCAGTTCGGTCCGGTCCTGGCCGAAAATCACGCTGCAGACTCGCTGGTCTTCGCCCGGTACTCGCAAAGATCGGCAATGACGCAACTCGGGCAATCGGGTTTGCGCGCCTTGCAAACATAGCGGCCGTGAAGAATGAGCCAGTGGTGGGCATCCTTGCGAAACGCTTCCGGCGTCAGGCGAATCAGCCGACGTTCGACTTCGAGCGGTGTCTTGCCTTTGGCGAGCCCCGTGCGATTGGCGACGCGGAAAATGTGCGTATCGACCGCAATCGTCGGCTCGCCTAATGCCGTATTGAGGATTACATTCGCGGTTTTGCGACCGACGCCGGGCAGGCTTTCCAGGTCCTCGCGCGTTCGCGGCACTTCGCCGTCGAATTTCTCGAGCAGTATTCGGCAGGTTTTCATGATGTTCTCGGCCTTGTTGTTGTAGAGGCCGATCGTCCTTATGTAGCTTTTGAGGCGTCGAATGCCGAGGTCGAGCATGGCCTGCGGCGTGCGTGCGACGCGGAAGAGTTCCGCCGTGGCCTTGTTGACGCTGACATCGGTAGCCTGCGCCGACAGAATCACGGCGACCAGCAGTTCGAACGGTGACTCGTAAACGAGTTCGGTCTGCGGGCTCGGATTTTGCGCGCGCAGACGCGCATAAATTTCCGTCCGCTTGTCCCTGTTCACGTCGGTTGTCGGCGCTCAGCGCGCCAGCGCACGGCCGGCCTTCTGTCGGCGATGGTCCAGGGCGTTCTTGGCGGCAACGAAAAGTGCGAGACTGATGAACGCGCCGGGCGGGAGGATCGCCAGCAGGAAGCCGCCGTCGACGAACTGCAGTCCCTGCATCGGCTCGCCACCGAACAACATGTCGAGCCGCGACAGCAGCGAGCCCTGGCCGACCAGCTCGCGAAACATGCCGATGGCGCACAGGAGCAGTGCGAACCCGGTTCCCATCGTGATGCCATCGATGAAGCTCGCGCCGACCGGGTTGCGCGACGCAAAGACCTCGGCACGGGCGACGATTGCGCAGTTGGTCACGATCAGCGGAATGAATATGCCGAGCGAGCGGCCGAGCGACGGGAACCAGGCGAGGAAGATCATCTCGATGCAGGTAACGAGGCTGGCAATGATCAGCACATACATCGGGATGCGGATCTCGGCGCGGATGAAGCGTCGCGTCGCCGACACCAGCACGTTGGACAGACTCAGGACGAACAGTGTCGCGATGCCGAGACCGAGGCCGTTGACGAACGTCGTCGTCACTGCAAGCAGCGGACACAGTCCGAGGAGCTGCACGAGCCCGGGATTGTCGGTCCAGACGCCGGACTGCAGCCTGGTCATGATGCCGACCTGTGCGCTCATGGCTCTCCCGCCGGTGCGAACACCGTGGCCCTGTTCTCGGCGAAGTATAGCAACGTCTCCTTGATCGCCTTGATCACGGCCCGCGGGGTAATCGATGCGCCGGTAAGCTGGTCGTAGACGCCGCCGTCCCGTGCGATGCCCCACCGTGCAGCCTCCGGATCGCCGAGCGAGCGGCCGTCGAACTGCTGTATCCAGTCCGACTTTTCCGCCTCTATCGCATCGCCGAGCCCCGGTGTTTCGCGGTGCGCGAGGACGCGCACGCCGGTGACCGATCCCGCGGCATCGACGCCGATAAGGAGCCGAATCGGACCTGAAAAACCGTCCATGGCCTTGACGACGAACAGCGCTGCGACCGGTTCGCCGCCGGCAAAAACTCGATACACCGTGACCGGTTCGTTGCCCGGCAGTTCGTGCGGCAGCGGAATCTCGATCGTCGATTCGGACAGCATGCCGTCGTACTCGATGCCTTCGAGCACCGGTTTCAGACTCTGCTCGAGATACGCCTGTTCGTTGGCAGCAATACGCGGCGCCGTGATCCGGTGCGTGGTCGCGACGAGTACGGTGCACACGGCTGCGAGCGCAGCCAGGATGAGTCCGCCCGGCCAGATCGAACGGGATGCCGCCGTCTCCGTCATCGCGTAGCCCCGCGATTCGGGTGGCCGACGATATGCGGCTTGGTCAGGTAGTCGATCGCCGGCACCGCGAGATTCATCAGCAGCACGGCGAACGCGACGCCGTCCGCATAGCTGCCCCAGGTGCGGATTGCGTAGATCAGGAAACCGATTCCGAAACCGTAGATCAGCCTGCCGCGGTTGCTGGTTGCCGCAGACACCGGGTCCGTTGCAATGAAGAAAGCACAAAGGATTGCGCCGCCGGTAAACATATGAAAGCCGGGACTCGGGTGCGCGCCCGGCAGCAGGAAGTAAGCGAACCCGGCCGGTACGAGTAGCCCGGCGAGTACGCCGAACGGGATTTGCCAGCGGATGATCTTCTTCAGCAGCAGCCAGCCGCCGCCGATCGCAATGAAATTGCCGATCCGTTCCCAGCCGCGACCGCCGAAGTCGCCCATCATCGGATAAGCACGCAACT
>CALKYK010000346.1 GCA_938003715.1 uncultured Gammaproteobacteria bacterium | reverse complement strand
CTGCATCGTGCTATCGTGCATCGCCGACCTCGGCCACGAAATCGGTCATTACGTGAACCGCGAGACCGAGACCTACACGAGCGGCGGCGACACCGCGTTTCCGCTGGCCGCAGAGGAGGGCGGCAAGGAACCGCTGCTCGCCCTGATGGAAGGCCTCGACATGGGCTCGGACCACGACGTGTTCTTCGAGGGCAGCTTTCGCATTCCCGGCCTGTACCTGCACGACTGGCCGGACCGCTACATTCACACGAACTACGATCTCGCGGCGAACATCGATCCGACGAAACTCGAACGCGCGGCGTTCATCGGTGCGGTCGCTGCATGGTTCCTCGCGAACATGGACGACGACGACGTGCCCGCAGTGCTCGCCCTGCTCGAGCGCAATGCGTTGAAGCGCAGCGCCGAGCTGCTGGAACGGCGCGCCGGCCTCGACGCTGCGGACCAGCTTGCGATGACCAGCGTTTACCTGGCGCTCGAGGAAGGCAAGCGCGACAGCATCACCGGATTCGCAGCGCTGTCGCGCGAACAGCGCGCGTCGCACGCGGAGTTCCTGCAGGACCTCGCCCGCATCACCGCTGTGCCTGCGATCGCGAACGTTGCCGGCACCGGGCGCAACAACACCGTCTACGTGCGCAACGAGTCACTGCAGGGGCCGATGAGTGCGTTCGGCTATTCCTACCTGCAGGACAGGTACGGCGTCGAGCGCACGGCCGGTTTGCGGCTACGCCAGTATCGCGGCCTGTGGGGCAGCGGCGGCCAGTACGCCTACGAAGCGCTGAACTTCGTCGACGGCGAACGCAGCGTCAGCGACATCCGCGACTGGCTTACCGCCGAGCTCGGCCCGGTACCGCTCGAGTTCGTCGAGGAATATCTCGAAGCGCTCGCATCGATCGGCGTGATCAGAACCGCGACTCGGTAATCCAGGTATCGCAGCGG
Source organism: uncultured Gammaproteobacteria bacterium (assembly GCA_938003715.1). Taxonomy (GTDB): domain Bacteria; phylum Pseudomonadota; class Gammaproteobacteria; order Steroidobacterales; family Woeseiaceae; genus SZUA-117. The sequence continues at coordinate 3,683 of CALKYK010000346.1, read as the reverse complement.
GCGGTGCTTGCCGCGAAATCCGCTTCGACCGCCGAATCCGACTTGCCCTGCGCCTGAAGCGCGGCCATGAGCCCGCGCAGCGACCAGACGTTGTGCGGGTGGTCGGCGAGCTCGGTGCGGTATTCCTGTTGCGCTTCGGCGGTGCGTCCGGGTTGCAGCTGCGCGGCGCCTAGCCACTGCCGGGCGGCATACGTAATCGGTTCCGGTTCGTCGTAGGGCTGCTGGTCGTCCAGTTCGGCAGCGCGGCGAAACGCCACGATCGCACCGTCGAGGTTGCCTTCCTCGCGCAGGATTTCGCCTTCGAGGATGGCTGCTGACAATCCCATCAGCTGGTCGGCATTGTGGAAACGAAACCGGGCGGTCGAATTCTCGGCCAGGTCCTGCACTTTCGCGAGGTAGTCGCGCGCCGTGTCGACATCGCCGAGACGCAGCGCGGCGTAACCCTGCGCGAAGTCCCAGTAGCCGCCCGGGACCTCGCCGTCGGGGCGCGGTACCGCTGCGATCTCATCGAAGCGGCCGAAGCGCAACAGGGTCAGCGCCTGGTACATCGTGTTGCCGTCGAGCTTCGCGTAATCCTTGCCGGCCTGCGTCGCGACGGCGCCCTGGCCGTCCATCGACGCGGCAAACAGCAGCATGTGCAGGTTATGGTTCGGCGCATAGGAGAAGCCCTGGTTGGCCTGCGCCTTCAGGTCCGAGTGCCAGGCTTTGGTGTTTGCCTCCACCGACTTGCTCCAGTGGCCCACCTCGTTCCAGGTGTGCGAGGGCATGTGTTGCACGTGACTCGCGACCGGCACCGCGTCGCTCAGGTAATCGGCGCAGGCGAGCGCGCGCTCCGGTTCCTGGCTGGACTCGGTCGCATGGATGTACAGGTGACACGCGCCGGGGTGCGTGATGTCCTCGTCGAGCACCGCGGTGAGCACGCCGTGCAGGCGAATCAGGTCGGGGTCGGCGACGTCCCGATAGCCGCGCCTTTCCTCGAGCAGGAACAGGGCGACGGCGTAAACGACCGCTACCTCGTGATGGTCGGGATACTTCTCGTAAACCTCGCGCATGCTTGCGGCAAATGCCTCGTCGACGGGCCGGCGATTGGCCGGGTCGTAGTCGGCGGGGTAGCGCACGCGCGCCGCCATTATGAGGTCCCGCTCAACGTCGCTGACGTTGCCCGCGAGCGCCACGGCTTTTTCGATCGCGGCATGCGCATACGGCGCCTTTTCCGCGCTCATGCCGCCGTTCAGGAACGAACCCAGGCCGAACGCCTCGCCCCAGTAGCACATCGCGCATTCGGGATCGATACGTCGCGCTTCCGCCATAGATCGCGCCGCTTCGTTGACGTTGTACGCATAGCGAAGCTGCATGCCCTGGTTGAAGTACTGCTGAGCCCGCTCGCTGTCGGTCGTGATCGGCCATTCGTAGCTGCCGAGTGCCTGCGGGATGTAGTCGATCGGCTGCAGGAAGGACGGCGTGTCGCCTGCCATCGTTTCATCGCCGTCATTCTGGTTGTTCCCCGTCGTCGCGCAGGCTGCAACGGCCAGGCAACAGCAAAGGGTCGCAAGTCGGTACGTCATGAATCTCCCCCGGTAAGGATGGTTGTTTCTATTTGTCGAGCAGGTCGTCGATGACCGGCTCCGGATAACTCAGCAGCCGGCCGAAACGGCGCGCGATTTCTTCGCGTGCGGCGCCCTCGTAGCGGCCGGCCGCGACCAGCGCGGCCTTGTCTGCCTTGAGCTGCAGGTATTCGTCCAGCGTGTTGCCGGTATAGATCAGCAGTACGTGCTTGCCTTCGGCGACGTCGTGTGGAAAAAGGTCCGTGACAAGGAAATCCGTTTCCCGCCAGATTTCGACCTCGTTCCTTTCGGCGATTTCAATGGCGTGCGGCATGACGGCATCCATTTCGGCGGGATCCATCACCTCGCTCAGCGCGAGCTTCTTGACGCCGAGCCGCACGACTTCGGCAAAGCCGCCCATGATGCCGAGGTTGTACGAGCGCCGGTCGATGACGAAGCCGTCATCGGAATGCTGGTCCGCGACGGCCGGGATCGTAACCAGTAACAGGCAAAGCGAAATGGCGGGCAGGCGTCTCACGGCGCCTCATCTTGCAGCCGTCGCTCGATTCTTGCAAACAGTGCTATTCTGCGCGGCAGTTTTTACCGGGGGAACAACGATGTCGGGGCACGGCCGGAAAGTGGCGGGCGTGATGGGCGGCATGGGACCGGATGCCACGGTCGACTTCATGGCCAAGGTCATCGCGCTGACCGATGCCGAACGCGACCAGGACCACGTGCACCTGATCGTCGATCAGGACCCGACAGTGCCGAACCGGCAGCGTGCGATTCGTTCAGGCCGTGACGCTGCTTCCGCGCACCTCACCGCAATGGCGAGGCGCCTGGAATCCGCGGGCGCCGATTTCCTGGTGATGGTCTGCAACACGGCGCACGTCTTTCTCGACGGCGTGCACGACGAAACGCGCATTCCTTTCATCGATATCGTCGAGGAGTCCGTTGCCGAAATCGACCGCATCTGCCCGCAGGCCGCTACGGTCGGCATCATGGCGACCGACGGCTGTCTCGAGACCGGCATCTACCAGCGCGCGGTCGAAGCATCCGGGCGAACCGCTCTCGTACCGGATCGACCGGGAACCGAGGAACTGATGCGGCTCATCAACGCAATCAAGGCCGGCGACCAGGGCGCCGATGTCGCCGCCGACATGCGGGCTGCCGCCCGGACGCTGGTCGATGCGGGAGCGGAGGTGCTTATCGCAGGCTGCACCGAAATACCGATCGTGCTCGACGGCGATGGCTTTGCCGTGCCGCTGGTATCCTCGACGGACGTGCTTGCGGCGCGCACCGTCGCGTATGCTAGTGGTGCAGAGCCGCTGCCCGAAAAGAACAACTAGAGACTGAGAGGAACCGCCGTGCTGCTATCCCGTTTCCCGCGCGTATCGCTCGCGCACCTGCCGACCCCGCTGGAACACATGCCGAGGCTGTCCGCGCACCTGGGCGGGCCGCAGATCTGGGTCAAGCGCGACGACTGCACCGGGCTCGGCACCGGCGGCAACAAGACCCGCAAGCTCGAATTCCTGATGGCCGACGCGTTGCGCCATGAAGCGGACGTGATCATCACGCAGGGAGCCGTGCAGTCGAACCACGCGCGGCAGACGGCGGCCGCTGCGTGCAAGCTCGGGATGGAATGCGAACTGATCTTCGAGAAACGCGTCAAGGACGCCGATGATGCCTACATGCGCTCCGGCAACGTTTTGCTCGACCGCATCTTCGGCGCGCGTATCAGCGAAGTCGAAAAAGGCAGCGACATGAACGCGGCGATGGAAGCGCGCGCCGCCGACCTGAAAAAGAAAGGCAGGAAGCCGTACATCATTCCCGGCGGCGGCTCGAACCCGATCGGCGCGCTGGGCTACATCGACTGCGCGCTGGAATTCATGTCACAGGCGAATCGCGCCGGTGTGGTGATCGATCACGTCGTGCACGCGACCGGCAGCGCCGGTACCCAGGCCGGGCTCGTCGTCGGTCTTAAGGCGACCCACTCCGGCATTCCGCTGCTCGGCATCGGCGTGAACGCGGCGAAGGACGCGCAGGAAGAGAAGGTCTACAAGCTCGCGGTCGAAACGGCGGAATACATCGGTGCGCCCGGCGTCGTGCAGCGCGAAGACGTCATCGCGAACTGCGACT
>CALKYK010000345.1 GCA_938003715.1 uncultured Gammaproteobacteria bacterium | reverse complement strand
CCTTGCCGACGATCATCAGCGCGCAGATCGTTATCAGCGCCTCGTTGCCGAAGCCCTGGAAGAACTGCACCGGTCCGAGAACTTTGCCGGCGGCCTCGTACGGAAAGATCTGGAAGCCGGCGACGAGGATGATCAGGACGAAGAGACTGGAGGTCTCCAGCGGAAGGCTTTCACGCGTGAACAGGAACAGCGCCACCGCGGTCAGCAGCAGTACGGCGACTCCATGAGCGTCTGGCGTGAGAGCTTCCAAGCAGGTCCCTGGACGAGTCGAGCGGCGCGGGCCTCGGGAGGGAAACCGTATATCAGTTCATACCCCTGCCGCAATGAGAGAACGCGCGCCGTAACGACGGATGACGGCGTGTGCCAGGCGGTGAAATCGGCGATAGCCGCTCGCACCAAAACTGCGCATGTCCGGTGCATTGCCGAAACACCACGCATCGGCACAGCCGATCAGCGGCAGGAGATTCGTGAACGCGCAGTCCGTTTCGACGACGTCGGGTAATACGGCATAGGGAGACATCGCTACGATATTGCGATGGCGCACCGCGACGCTGGAGAGCGCGCGCAACCAGCGCCGCTGCCAGCCGTCCTTCAACGGGCCGTCTTCGAGTCGCAACGTTGGATCCGCTTCCGTCAGTGCCGGGGCTGCGCCACGTTCCCGCGCAATGCGGCGATTGAAACTGTCGATGTAATCGCGCAGTTCGTTCAGTTCACCTGCAAGCGCACCGAGCGTTGCCGGGTCGGCAGGAGGCAGCCCGCGCAGGGCCACGAGATTGCCGATGCCGGTCACATTGACTGCAATACGCCGGTTGCGCCGTGCGTCCATCTGCAGCCGCGGCTCGAGCCAGGGCTGCGCGTCCAGTTGCCGGTCGGCCCGTGTAATGCGGTCTGCAACCGCCGCCCGAAGCCGCGGCCAGTCGAGGCCGCCGTCCGCGCCCGCGAATTCGTCGAGCCGGAGTTCGGGCGAAAGCCAGGCGGAACCGTGCGGCGCGACCAGGCCGGTTTCCGGCAGCACGGCGCGCGCGCCCTCGTCCGCCAGCAGCGGACAAGCACTTCGCACGTAGCCGCCGTACGCCGGCTGCAGGCGTCCCGAGGCGAATCGCCGCCACGTTGACACCGGCAGCTGTGTCGCGCAGTCGAACAGTACGAATCGCTGCGCCGCACCGAGCACGTCCGCAGCAATACTTTCGTACTCGTCGATCGGCACCTCACCTGCATGCACCAGAGTCGCGAGCCGGCCGTTCGGCACCGCGTGCAAGGCAAGCGACCGGGCAATCCCTGCACAGACTTCCTGCAGGCGGCCCGGCGAGGCGGGGTCGTCGGCACAGAGCTCGAGCGTCACGCTTGCGCCCGTGCCCAGCATCCTGCGGAGCTGTCGCACGGCATCGCGGATGCGTCCGTCGCTGAACCGGCGCGCGTCGACGAGCAACGTGCTGCCCGCCTGCGGCAGGCCCGCGCGGTGGCCGGCCGCGCGTGGCAGCACGAACCGGCCTGCCTCCTTTTGCGCGCGCAGCGGCGAACGCGCCGCTGCCGGAATGGCGGTGTCGACCATGGCAATCCTTCCCTGGACACCGGCACATTCTGTCAGCGAGTCAGGCCGGCTGCGGCAGCCGAAACCGGGTACTTCGCCGGTTTTTTGTCATTGCACGCCGCGCCGGCGGGCAGCGACTGCGGTACACTGCCGGACAGCGCATCACGATCTTCGCAGGGGCGCGCGCTATGGTTTCCGCACTGGTTCGCAACGCTTGTCCGGCACTCGCGGTGTTGGCGCTCGTTGCCGGCTGCGCGGAGCGTTCCGAGCCGACCGCCGGCAGCGGGCCGGCGTCGGGCTACTGGCAGGCCACGATCAGCCTGCCCGGCGGGGACATTGAAACCGGCATAGAGCTGAAACGCGTTGGCGATAGCTACCAGGCAACGCTGATCAACGGTCGTGAACGCATTCGCATCGAGGAAGTCGAGTACGAAGACGACGAGCTGCTGCTCAGGTTCCCCGCCTTCAACAACGAGATTCGAGCCACTCACAGCGACGGGCGCCTGACCGGCACGCTGACCCTGGTCAAACGATACGGCGTCACCGACGAAATGCCGTTCCACGCCATGCGCGGCAGCGCCGAGCAGGTCGAAACGCCGGCACCGGCGCTCCAGGACCTGTCGGGACGCTGGGCGGTAACGTTTTACGAACCGGACGGCAGCGAGACGCAGTCGGTCGGCGAGTTCGCGCAGCGCGTTTCGGTGCTTTTCGGCACCTTCCTGAATCCCAACGGTGACCATCGCTTTCTAGCCGGCCACGTCCGGCGCAACGAATTTCACCTGACGACGTTTGACGGCGCACACGCGTTTGTCTTTTCAGGACGGGTCGGTGAGGACGGACGTATCCACGAGGCCGACTTCTGGTCGGGCACGACCTGGCACCAGAAGTGGTCGGCGGAGCGGAACGCGAATGCGCAACTGCCGGACGCGTATTCGCGGACGCACCTGAACCCGGGCTACGAGCGGTTCGAGTTCGCGTTTCCGGACCAGGACGGCAACATCGTTTCCCTGGCCGATGAGAAATTCGGTGGCAAGGTCGTCGTCGTCACGATCGCGGGAACCTGGTGCCCGAACTGCAACGACGAAGCGCGATTTCTTGCCCCTCTATACAAGGAGTATCGCGGCAAGGGCCTGGAGATCGTCGCGCTTCTGTTCGAGCATTTCGACGACCACGAACTGGCGGCTCGCCAGGTACGGCGTTTTCGCGACAAGTTCGGCATCGAGTACGACACGCTGATCGCCGGTATATCGGACAAGACCGAGGCGGGCCGCGCCCTGCCGGCCCTGAACGCGGTGCTCGCTTTCCCGACCACCCTTTTCATCGACCGTGGCGGCCGCGTCCGGCAGATTCACACCGGGTTCATGGGCCCCGGCACCGGCGAGCATTATGAAAAGCTGCAGGCGGAATTTCGCACGCTGATCACCTCGCTGCTTGCAGAACCGGCCGATCTGATCGAAGCTTCCGGGACAGCAACTGCGAACGCCGACACCGGCGCGGCGTCAGAACAAGAACAATAGACAGAGAAGTCACGCCCGCACCGGGCAGGAGGACCCCATGCCATCATTCGACGTCGTGAGTGAGTACGACGCGCACGAAGCATCCAACGCGGTAGACCAGGCAAACCGCGAGGTGCAGAACCGTTTCGATTTCAAGGGCACGGGCTCATCGTTCGCGCTGGAAGGGAACGTCATCTCGCTGAAAAGCCAGACCGATTTCCAGCTCAAGCAGATGCTGGACATCCTGCGGCAGAAACTCGCCAAGCGTGGTATCGACATCGCCTGTTTGAAAGAAGAGGAGCCGGAGATCACCGGCAGCGAGGCGCGGCAGAAGGTCGTGCTGCGCCAGGGCATCGAGACGCCGCTGGCAAAGGAACTAGTGAAGAAGATCAAGGCCAGCAAGATCAAGGTGCAGGCGTCCATCCAGGGCGAGAAGCTGCGCGTCAGCGGCAAGAAGCGTGACGATCTGCAGGCGGTCATCGCGCTGCTGAAGGATTCGGGCACCGAGCTGCCGCTGCAGTACGACAACTTCAGGGACTGACACCGGCGATCCCGATGGCCAAGGCATTGCGCAGGCAGGACATCACGTTCGAGCTGAAGGACCAGCCGCTCCGGGATGACGTTCGCATGCTCGGCGCGCTGGTAGGCGAACTGGTGCGCGAACAGGGCGGCGAAGACCTGTTCGAGATCGTCGAGACGGCGCGCTTGCGTTCCATTCGCCGCCGTGAAAACAACGAGAAGCCGGGCGAGGAGCTGGCCGACCTGGTGCGCAACCTCGACCTGTCTGTCGCGATGGAAGTGATTCGCGCCTTCTCCACGTACTTCCAGATGGTCAACACCGCGGAGAAAGTGCATCGCATCCGGCGCCGCCGGGAGTACCTGCGTGACGTCGGCCTGTTCCAGCCGGGCGGGCTCGAGGAAACCCTCGTCAAGCTGAAGGCGGCCGGCTTCGGGCTGCCGGAACTCAGGAAGCTCCTGCGCAAGCTGCGCATCGAGCCTGTCTTTACAGCACACCCGACCGAACCGACTCGGCGCACGATCCTGCGCAAGGAACAGCACATCGTCAAGCGACTGATCGACATGCTGAACCCGACCCTGACGCCGGGTGAAAAGACCGTCGCACTCGAGAACATCAAGCTGGAAATGACGACAGGCTGGCAGACGAACGAGCATCCGTCCGAACAGATGACGGTCGCGGATGAACTGGAGCACGTGCTGTTCTTCATGACCGACGTGCTGTACCGGGCGCTGCCGCCGTTCTACGAGGATATCGAGACCGCGATCGTGCGCGTGTACGGGGAAGAGGGAAGCGGCATCCGTGTTCCGCGGATACTGAATTTCGCGTCCTGGGTCGGCGGCGACATGGACGGCAATCCGAACGTCAATGCGAAAACCATTCGCTCCACGCTCGCGCGCCAGCGCGCGCTTATCCTGAACCTGTACTACCGCGAATGCGCGGCGATCTCCGCAAAGCTGAGCCAGTCACTGGAACGCGTTACCGTCGACAAGGCTTTACTGGAGCGGATCGAACATTATCGCGCGAGTTTTCAGCACGCCTACCACGAGGTGCCGGCGCGCCACCGCGACATGCCGTACCGCGTGTTCATGCGGCTGGTGCAGGAACGGCTGCAGGCCACCTACGACGACCAGGCGTATCCCTACGAGTCGGCGCGCGAACTGCGCGACGACATCAAGCTCGTCGCCCGCAGCCTCGAGAACAACAAGGGAGACAACGCCGGACTGTTTGCCGTGCAGCGGATGCTGCGCCGCATCGCCACGTTCGGTTTTCACTTCATGACGCTGGACGTGCGCCAGGACGCGCTCGTTCTGCGCGAGGTCGTCGGCGAACTGCTGGGCCACGACGACTGGCTCGAGTGGCCCGCGAAGAAACGCGCCAAGCGCATCGTCGCGGCGATCCGGGCACGCGATTCCGTGCCGCAGACGCAAAGTGTCCAGGCGCGAAAAACGCTGGCGGTGTTCCAGGCGATCGCGTTTTGTCGCCGCAAGTACGGCAACCGGTCCATCGGCCCGTTCATCGTCAGCATGACCCAGGGCGCCGACGACATTTTGTCGGTGCTTCTCCTGTCGAACTTCAGCGAGCTGCACAATCGCCGCGACGAGGTGCCGCTGGATGTCGCCCCGCTCCTCGAAACCGTCGAGGACCTGCAGGAAGGCCGCGAGATTCTGAAATCGCTGCTCGACAACGAGCTGTACCAGGAGCATCTCGCGCAGCGCGGCAACCGGCAGACCGTGATGATCGGCTACTCCGACAGCAACAAGGACTCCGGAATCGCGTCCGCGCGCTGGGCGCTGCAGAACGCGCAGGTGGACCTCGTCGACACGCTCTCCGGGCACGACGTCGAGCTTTTGCTGTTCCATGGACGCGGCGGCACGATCAGCCGCGGTGGCGGCAAGACGCACGCCGCGGTGCTGGGTGCCCCGCCCGGTACAGTCAATGGCTACCTGCGGGTGACCGAGCAGGGCGAAATCATCAACGAGAAATACGGTCTGCGCGCGATCGCACTGCGCACGCTCGAGCAGGTCGCCGGGTCGGTTGCCCTCGCGACCGCACTGCCCGAGCATCGCGGCGGCGACAAGAACGAGTGGCACGACATGATGCAGGTCGTCGCCGACGTCAGCCGCGAGACCTATCGCAAGCTGGTCTACGAGACGCCGGAGTTCTACGACTACTTCCGGCAGGCGACCCCGATCGACCTGATCGAACGCATGCGCATCGGTTCGCGCCCGGCATCGCGGCGCAAGGGCAAGGGCGTCGAAAACCTGCGCGCCATACCCTGGGTGTTTGCGTGGACTCAGTGCCGCCTGATCCTGCCCGGCTGGTACGGCCTCGGCAGCGGCCTTGCGGCAGCCAGCAAGCAGTTCGACGATGGGCCGTTCCGCGACATGTTTCGCGAGTGGTACTTCATGCGCGCACTGACCGCGGATGCCGAAATGGTCATGGCAAAGGCCGACCTCGGCGTCGCGAAGCTGTACTCCGAACTTGCCGGGGAGCTGCACGAGCGATTCTTCCCGATGCTCGAAGCCGAGTTCGAACTAACTCGCGACCTGATACTCGAGTATTCCGACCATGAAGCGCTGCTGGACGGCGACGTGACGCTGCAGCGCGCGATCATGCTGCGCAACCCCTACGTCGACCCGATGAGCCTGATGCAGATCGACCTCCTGAAACGCTGGCGCGACGAGGGGCGCGAAGACGGTGCGCTGTTCGACACCCTGCTGGCCAGCGTCAATGGCATCGCGCAGGGCCTGCAGAACACCGGCTGAATCCGATGAGGCGCCGATCCGTACGTGTGACGCTGAGTCACTGCCCCGCAGCATGAGAGCCGTTTTCCTCGACTTCGCAACCGTCGCGTCGAGCGACCTCGATGCCGCGCCCCTTGCTTCGCTGTTCGACGAATGGACGACCTTCGACCATACGCCCGCGGAACTCGTGCGCGAGCGAATCGACGGCGCCGATTTCGTCATCCTCAACAAGGTGAAGATGACCGACGCGCTGATCCGAGAGGCAAAGTCGCTGCGCTTCATCGGTCTCACTGCGACCGGCGTGGACAACGTCGACGTCGAAGCGGCCGCGCAGCATGACGTCGCCGTGTGCAACATTCGTCGCTACTGTACCCGGTCCGTCGTCGAACACGTGTTCGCCGTGATCCTGCATCTCGCCCGCAATGTGGCTCCTTACGACGCGGCCATCGGTACAGGCAAATGGCAGCAGGCCAATAATTTCTGCCTGCTCGATTTCCCGATTCGCGAACTGTCGGCGATGACCATCGGCATCATCGGCTTCGGGGAACTCGGCGCAGCGGTCGCGCGAACGGCGGAACACTTCGGCATGGACGTGCTCATCGCGCGGCGTCCCGGCACCGAGCCGCAGGATGGTGACGGCCGGGTGGATTTCGACGCCTTGCTCGAACGATGCAACATCGTGTCACTGCACTGCCCGCTGACCGACGACACGCGCAATCTGATCGGCGCGGCCGAGATCGCCCGGATGCGAAGCGACGCCATCCTCGTCAATACCGCTCGCGGTGCACTCGTCGACGCCGAAGCGCTGGTCGAAGCGCTCACAAACGGGCGCATTGCCGGCGCCGCGATCGACGTGCTGCCCGAGGAACCGCCGGTCAACGGAAACCCGCTGCTCGATTATCGCGGCGACAACCTGCTGCTGACGCCGCACATCGCATGGGCGACGCTCGAGGCTCGACAGAACGCGATCGACGAGATGGCCGCCAATGTCAGGGCCTTCCTCGAGGGCAAGCGCCGTAACAGGGTGGACTGACCGCCGCCGGTTGCAGCATGTGCCGACGACAGGAGCCGACACCGGCACGTCCTACGGCTCAACACCCCAACCGTAGGAGCCCGCCCCGGCGGGCGACAACTACCCGGCGCGCCTTCATTACCAACAACGTCATTGCGAGCCCCGCAGGGGCGAAGCAATCCACGTGTGTTGAGTCCGGAGCCGCAGCGACCCCGGGTATTTGCTCCTCACTCGAAAAGCCCTTAACTCGCTCTGAGCAAATACCCGGGCCCGCTGCGGTTGAGAGCAGGAACCCAACGCCTGAGAACCACAAATCTACGAATTTCCACTCCTGAACGGGGTGGTTCTCCAGTCGCTGGCACCTGCCGCTACGGGCGGCGGACATCGGGTATGTCTTTCGACCGAGTTAAGGGCTTTTCGAGGAAGAAAGACATACCCGGTGGTCG
>CALKYK010000344.1 GCA_938003715.1 uncultured Gammaproteobacteria bacterium | reverse complement strand
GCATCTTCGACCTGATGGAGAAGTTCGCCGGCTACGGCTTCAACAAGTCGCACTCGGCCGCTTACGCGCTGCTTGCCTACCAGACGGCCTACCTGAAAGCGCACTATCCGGCGGCGTTCATGGCGGCGGTCATGAGTGCCGACCTCGATCACACGGATCGCCTGGTGATGATCAAGGACGACTGCCGGAAGCTCGGCATCGACCTGAAACCGCCGTCCGTGAATCGATCCGCGTACCAGTTCAGCGTCGCCGACGAGCGGACGATCCTGTACGGCCTCGGCGCCATCAAGGGCGTCGGGCGCGGTGCGGTGGACGCACTGATCGCGGAACGCAATGCGAACGGAGAGTATCGCGACCTCAAGGATTTCAGCCGCCGCATCGACGGCGAGAAACTCAATCGCCGGGCGCTCGAGGCGATGATCAAGGCCGGCGCGATGGACGATTTTGCAGCATCGCGACGCGGCCTGATGCAGGAGCTTCCCGAAGCGATGAAGACGGCGGAGCAGGAGGCCCGTGCCCGCGCCGCCGGGCAGAACGACATGTTCGGCATCGCAGCCCCGGAGCCGCCGCCGACGGAGGGCGAGGTGCCCGAGCTCAAGGAATGGTCGGGCCCCGGCCGCGCCGGCCGGACCGGCCGGCGTCGCCGAGGCGCCGCAACAGGCGCCGTTGCGCGAATGGGTGGAGGCCGAGCGGCTGCGCAACGAGAAGGAGGCGCTCGGCCTGTACCTGACGGGACACCCGTTCGACGCCATTCGCCGCGACGCGGCATTTCTCGTCGACGGATCGCTCGCTGACATGGCCTCGGAGCCGCCGCCGCAGAACGGCGACCGAAGTTTCGCCGCAGCGCGCCGAGAGGTGACCGTGGCCGGCCTGATCATGGATATCCGCAAACGCGGCAACCGCTACACCGTCGTACTGGACGACGACTCCGGTCGCCTCGAGGCGGTGCTGTATACCGAGGCGTTCCAGTCCTTCCGCCACCTGTTGTCGAAAGACGAGATCGTGGTCGTCAGCGGCACGCTGCGCTACGACGACTTCATGGGCGCCTGGCAGGTCAACGCCAGGGAAGTGCTGCACATCGATCGCGTGATCGAAACGAATGCGCGCAGCATGATCCTGTCGCTGGCGCCGAACGGGCAGGGGCAGAGGCTCCTGCACCGCCTGCACGACGTTTTGCTGCCGTATCGCGAAGGCAGTTGCGACGTCGCGGTGCAGTACGTCGGCGCCGACGCCGAAGCGCGGCTGAACCTCGGTCCCGAGTGGACCGTGCGGCCGAGCCGCGAGCTGCGCGACAAGCTGGCCGAGCTACTCGGACACAACAGCGTGCGCCTGCTGTACGCACCCGGGCGGGAAATGCGGTAGAGTCGGGCGTGAACGCCAGTGCCTCCGGCGCGGGGGCATTGGCGTATTGCCGTCAAGCGAGTGGCCATGGATCTCAAGTTTCTCGATTTCGAACAGCCGATTGCCGAGCTCGAGGCGAAGATCGACGAGCTGCGCTATGTCGGTGACGACTCGGAAATCAACATTTCCGAGGAGGTCACGAAACTCAAGTCCAAAAGCGAGTCGCTGACGCGCAGCATCTTTTCCAAGCTCAGCGCGTGGCAGATCGCACAGGTCGCACGGCACCCGATGCGACCGTACACGCTCGATTACCTGCAGTTCATCGCACCCGACTTCCAGGAGCTGCATGGCGATCGCATGTACGCCGACGACCCGGCAATCATCGGCGGCGTAGGGCGCCTGGACGGCCGGCCGTTAATGTTCATCGGTCACCAGAAAGGCCGCGACACGAAGGAGCGCGTGCGCCGCAACTACGGCATGCCGAAACCCGAGGGATACCGCAAGGCACAGCGGCTGATGCGCATGGCCGAGAAATTCTCGCTGCCGATCGTGACCCTGATCGATACGCCCGGCGCTTACCCCGGCGTCGGCGCCGAGGAGCGCGGCCAGAGCGAGGCGATCGCCTACAGCCTGTTCCTGATGGCCAAGCTGAAGACGCCGATCGTCAGCGTCGTGATCGGCGAGGGCGGATCGGGCGGCGCGCTCGCAATCGGCGTCAGCGACCGGCTGCTGATGCTGCAGTACGCCGTCTACTCGGTCATTTCGCCGGAGGGCTGCGCATCGATCCTCTGGAAAAGCGCGGAAAAGGCGGAGGAGGCGGCCGAAGCGATGCGCATCACCGCCGGCGCGCTGAACGACTTCGGGCTGGTCGACGAAGTGCTGCCCGAGCCGCTCGGCGCCGCTCACCGCGACCCGGCGGCGATGGCCGAGGTCATTCAGAACGCCCTGACCAAGCACCTTGCAGATCTCGACAAGCTCGATCCCGACGAGCTTCTCGCACAGCGCCAGCAGCGGCTGGCCGGATTCGGCCAGTTCCGGGAAAGCTGACCGCGGCGCGCCAGCCCGCGATGACATTCGAAGCCCCCGATCTCGCCCGGCGCCTCGCTGCGCTGACCCGCGACGACCCGCCGCGACGCTGGCTGGTCGGTTACAGTGGCGGCATAGACTCCGGCGTGCTCCTGCACGCGATGACGCGGACGGCCACGCTGCCCGTGGTCGCCGTGCACGTGAACCACGGCCTGCACGCCGACGCAGATGCCTGGCAAAGCCGCTGCGAGGCAACGGCCCGGGCTTACGGCGCCGACTTCCACGCACTTCACGTCGCCATTCCGGAACGTTACGAACAGGGGCCGGAAGCGGCGGCTCGCGCCGCACGCTACGCGGCCTTCGAATCCTTCGTCGACGACGGCGATTGCCTGCTGTCCGCGCACCACGAGCTCGACCAGGCCGAAACGCTGCTCCTCAACCTGATGCGTGGCAGCGGGCCGGCGGGCCTTGCGGCAATCCGGCCGCTTCAGGCGTTCGGGCGCGGGCGCCTGCTCCGGCCGTTACTGGGGGTTTCCCGCGCCGACATCGAAGACTACGCCCGCAGCCACGATGTCGAATGGATCGACGACCCGTCCAACGCGGATACACGTTTCGACCGCAATTTCCTGCGCCGCGAGGTGCTGCCGCTGCTCGGTTCGCGGTGGCCTGCCGCCGGACGACGCCTGGCCCGGAGCGCCGAGCTGGCCGCCGAGGCGAGCGACCTGCTGGATGACCTGGCGGACCTCGACATCGGCCGCTGCGGCAATCCCGCACGGCTGTCGGTGACGGCGCTCGCGACGCTCAAGCCGGCCCGACAGCGAAACCTGCTGCGGCGTGCGGTCCGCCGGCTGGGACTGCCACCGCCGCCGGCGACGCGCCTCCACCAGGTGCAGGACGTGCTGCTGCCGGCACGCGCGGACGCGATGCCGCTCGTCGAATGGCAGGGCGCCGAGGTTCGGCGCTACCGTGACTGCCTGTACCTGCTGCCGCCGCTGCCGCCACCGGCCACGGGTGGGCGGCTCGTAGCGGACGGACCCGGCCTGGCGCTCGGCGTCGGTCTCGGCGAACTCGCGCTCGAGTCCGGCGCGGCCGCCGGCATCGATCCGGCGACGGCGGCGGCGGGCCTCGAGGTCCGGTTTCGTGCCGGCGGCGAGGCACTTCGCGTCGCCGACGACGGCCCGCAGCGAAGCGTGAAAAACCTGCTCCAGGAACGCGGCGTGCTGCCGTGGTACCGGCCGTACCTGCCGTTCCTGTACGCAGACGACGAACTCGTCGCGGTGGGCGACCTGTGGCTGAACGCGGCCGCGCGGACGTCGCCGGGCTGTGCCGTGCGCTGGCGTGATCGCCCGCCGATCGAGGCGGCGCCGGATTGTTAAGCACAGGGCGATCTGTTAACTTGCAATACCGTCTTTAATCAAACGACGGGTCTTTCACGGGAGCCTGCCGTCAACCCGAAGCGGGCTTCTACCGGGTCGGATTAAGAACACCCGCAACCGCCGCGGCGCGGTTGCCGTGTTTTTATTCTGACCCGTTGTATTTTGCCGTCGCGCGTTGTGGCTTTGCCTATGACATCGTACGTATTCATCACCGGCGGCGTCGTCTCGTCACTCGGCAAGGGCGTCACCTCCGCCTGCCTCGGTGCGATCCTCGAATCGCGCGGGCTTTCGATCAGCATGATCAAGCTCGACCCTTACATCAACGTCGATCCGGGCACGATGAGCCCGTTCCAGCACGGCGAAGTGTTCGTGACCGACGACGGCACCGAAACCGACCTGGACCTCGGCCACTACGAACGATTCGTGCGCACGACGACCGGGCGCAACAGCAATTTCACGACCGGGCGGATCTACGAAACCGTGATCGCCAAGGAACGTCGCGGCGACTACCTCGGGGCGACCGTCCAGGTCATTCCCCACATCACCGACGAGATCAAGGACAGCGTGCGGCGCGGCGCCGGCGACGCCGACATCTGCCTGGTCGAGATCGGCGGCACCGTGGGCGACATCGAGTCGCTGCCGTTCCTCGAGGCGATTCGCCAGATGGGCATCGAACTGGGGCGCAACCGGGTCGTCTACGTGCACCTGACCCTGGTGCCGTACATTGCGACCTCCGCCGAGATCAAGACCAAGCCGACCCAGCACTCGGTCAAGGAACTGCGCTCGATCGGCATCCAGCCGGACATACTCGTCTGCCGCTCCGAGCAGATGCTGCCGGCCGAGCAGCGGCGCAAGATCGCGCTGTTCACGAACGTTCCGGAAAACGCGGTCATCTCGGCGTACGACGTCGACGACCTGTACAAGATTCCGCAAATGATGCACGGGCAGGGCCTCGACGACATCGTCGCCGCGCAGCTCGATCTCGAGGTCCCGTCGGCGGATCTATCCGAATGGGACGCGATCGTCGAAGCGAAACGGAACCCGGAGGCCGAGGTCGACATCGCAATGGTCGGCAAATACGTCGATCTGCGCGATTCCTACATCTCGCTGTCGGAAGCGCTGCTGCACGGCGGCATTCACACGCGCACCCGGGTCAACATCCATTACTTCGAGTCACAGGACATCGAGAAAAACGGTCCGGGCTGCCTCGAGGCGATGGATGCGATCGTCGTGCCCGGCGGCTTCGGCGACCGCGGTATCGAAGGCAAGGTCGCGGCGGTGCGCTATGCGCGTGAAAACAACGTTCCGTACCTCGGCATCTGCCTCGGGTTGCAGGTCGCCGTGGTCGAGGCGGCGCTCGACCTTGCCGGTCTCGACGGGGCGCACTCGGCCGAGTTCGAGCGCGGTACGCCGCACCCGGTCGTGGCACTGATCACTGAATGGGAAACGAGCGCGGGCGAGCGTGAAGAGCGCAGCGAGGCCTCCGACCTCGGTGGCACGATGCGGCTCGGCGCGCAGGAAATAAAGCTGGCCGAGGGCTCGTTTGCAGCGTCCATCTACGGTGCGGAAACGATCCACGAGCGGCACCGGCATCGCTACGAGGTCAACAATCTCTACCGCGACCGGCTGGAGAACGCAGGCGTCCGCTTCTCCGGGCGTTCGGTCGACGACCTGGTAGAAGTCGTCGAGATACCCGGCCATCCCTGGTTCGTCGCCAGCCAGTTCAATCCCGAATTCACCTCGAGCCGTCGTGACGGTCCTCCGCTGTTCAAGAGCTTCGTGCGTGCCGCCCGCCAGGCCCGCGACGGCGAATTGCCGCGCGTGGCCGAAGCATGAAACTGGCCGGCGCCGAGGTCGGTCGCGGGCAGCCGTTCTTCCTGATCGCCGGCACCTGCGTCGTCGAGAGCGAGGCATCGGCCCTGCAGACCGCGGGCACGCTGCGGGACATGACGGCCGCACTGGGCATCCCCTTCGTCTACAAGTCGTCCTTCGACAAGGCCAACCGCAGTTCCAAGGACAGCTTCCGCGGACCGGGCCTCGAGGAAGGCCTGAAAGTACTGGAGAAGGTTCGCGACGACATCGGCGTGCCGGTGCTGACCGACGTGCACGAGGACACGCCGCTCGACGAGGTCGCCGCGGTTGTCGATATCCTGCAGACACCGGCGTTCCTGTGCCGGCAGACGAACTTCATCCTGCGCGTCGCCGCGGCGGGCAAGCCCGTGAACATCAAGAAGGGGCAGTTCCTGTCGCCGTGGGAAATGCAGAACGTCGTCGACAAGGCGCGGTCGACCGGC
Organism: uncultured Gammaproteobacteria bacterium; assembly: GCA_938003715.1. Lineage (GTDB taxonomy): Bacteria > Pseudomonadota > Gammaproteobacteria > Steroidobacterales > Woeseiaceae > SZUA-117. Next base: position 1,706 of record CALKYK010000344.1, on the reverse strand, counting down.
AACGACCAGATCCTGGTGTGCGAACGCGGCTTTTCGTTCGGCTACAACAATCTCGTTTCCGACATGCGCAGCCTGGCGATACTGCGGGGCACCGGATGCCCGGTCGTCTTCGATGCGACCCACAGCGTGCAGTTGCCGGGCGGCAAGGGCAGTGCGTCCGGCGGGCAGCGGGAATTCATCCCGGTGCTGGCCCGCGCGGCGGTCGCCGTCGGCGTCGACGGGCTGTTCATGGAAACCCATGCGAACCCGCAGCAGGCGCTCTCGGACGGACCGAACGCGATGCCACTCGCGCACATGCAGGAACTGCTCGAAACGCTGCAGGCGCTCGACGAAACGGACAAGCGCGCCGACTACCTCGAGTCACGGCTCGCCCCGTGACGGCAATTCACGACGGTTGAAAAAAAGATGATAAGGATCACGCACGTTCACGGCAGGGAGATACTCGACTCGCGCGGCAACCCGACGGTCGAGGCCGAGGTCACGCTCGACGACGGCAGTATGGGCCGCGCCGGCGTTCCGTCCGGCGCCTCCACCGGCAGCCGCGAGGCGGTCGAACTGCGCGACGGTGATGCGTCGCGGTATCTCGGCAAGGGTGTGACCCGGGCGGTCGCGAACGTCAACGGCGGGCTGCGGGATGTGCTCGTCGGCAAGTCCTTCGACGACCAGCGCGCGGTCGATGCAGCGATGATCGCGCTGGACGGCAGCGACAACAAGGGCCGACTCGGCGCCAACGCGCTGCTTGCGGTGTCGCTGGCGACCGCCAAGGCGGCGGCCAGTTCGGCGGGCCGGTCGCTTTTCCGTCACCTCGGCGACGACACGACGATGCCGGTGCCGATGATGAACATCATCAACGGTGGTGCCCACGCCGACAACAGCGTCGACATCCAGGAATTCATGATCCTGCCGGTGGGCGCACCGAATTTCGCCGAGGCGCTGCGCTACGGCGCGGAGATCTTCCACGCGTTGAAAACCGTACTGCAGGGCAAGGGCCTGAATACGGCGGTCGGCGACGAGGGCGGCTTCGCGCCGGACCTGCCGTCCAATCGCGCCGCGCTGGATACGATCATGGAAGCGATCGAGCGCGCCGGCTATCGCGCCGGGGACGACATCCTGCTCGGGCTCGACGTTGCGAGCTCGGAGTTCTACGAGGAAGGCCGCTACCGGCTGGTCTCCGAGGACCGCGACTTCGACAGCGCCGGATTCGGCGAATTCCTGGTCGACCTGGTCGATGCCTACCCGATCATCACGATCGAGGACGGCATGGACGAGGGCGACTGGGAGGGCTGGCGGCTCCTGACCGAGCGCCTGGGCGGGCGCGTGCAGCTGGTCGGCGACGACCTGTTCGTCACCAACACCGCGATACTGAAGCGCGGCATGGATCAGAAGGTGGCAAATTCCATATTGATAAAACCTAACCAAATCGGTACCTTATCGGAAACTCTTGATGCGATTACTATGGCGGTGACCGGCGGCTACTCGGCCGTCGTGTCGCACCGCTCGGGCGAGACCTCGGATGCAACGATTGCCGACATCGCCGTCGGTACGCCGGCGACGCAGATCAAGACCGGCTCGCTGTCGCGCTCGGACCGGATTGCGAAGTACAACCAGCTGCTGCGCATCGAGGAAGAGCTCGGACCGGACGCCCGCTACGCGGGGCGCGAGGCTTTTTCGGTACGCGTCCGCTGAGGCGCGGCACAACGGGGCGA
>CALKYK010000343.1 GCA_938003715.1 uncultured Gammaproteobacteria bacterium | reverse complement strand
GAGGCGATCTGCTCGTACGGAATGCTGGTCACCGCTTCGGTCAGCGGCGTGACGCGCGCCGCCGGCGACAGTCGGTAGGCCCCGCCGCGCACGGTCGTGATGCGGTCGCGCCCGTCGATGTTGACCAGCGCCAGTACGTCGCCCGGGAAAATCAGGTGCGGGTTCTCGACCTGCGGATTGACATACCAGACTTCGGGCCAATACCAGGGGTCGCGCAGAAACGCTGAGGCGATGTCCCAGAGCGTATCGCCGACCTGGACCACGTATTCCTGCGGAGCGTCGGATGCGAGCGGCACCGGTTCGGAAATGCGCGTCAGGCGCGATCCGCTCGTGGTGCGCATGCCGCTGTCGGCAGCAGGCGCCGCATCCATCGACGTCGAGCGGCTCGGCATGCTGGCGGCCTGGTCGACGGGAGCCGTTTGCGGCTCGTCGGAAGCGAACGGATTCAGGCTGCTCACGGTGCTGCAACCGGCCACGGTCAGTGAAAATGCGACGACCGAGGCGGAAAGACCCTGTTTCAGGCGATCGGAAACTGGAGGCATGATCGACGGGTGCTCCATCAAAAAAGTCGCTGCAAGCCCTTGAGCTCGCGTTGCTATAATATGTCGTGTCGACGCCGGCAGGGCTGCCAAACGCGTCACAATTCCAGCCCGCAGAGGGCGCCGGCAGCCCTGATTTCTGGCGGCATTGTCCGCTATTTTATTCAATAAAGTCAAAAATCTAGCTGCTATTTGTAGTGAACTACACGAGTTTCGACTGAAGGCTATGGCAAGACTGAAGATTTTGGAATTCCCCGATCCGCGCCTGCGCATCAAGGCAAAGCCGGTAGAAGCCGTGGATGACGGCCTGCGGACACTGATCGACGACATGTTCGAGACCATGTACGACGCCCCGGGCATCGGGCTTGCCGCGACCCAGGTCGACGTCCACCGGCGGCTCCTGGTCGCGGACGTTTCCGCCGAGAAAAACGCGCCGCACGTGCTGATCAACCCGGAAATTCTCGAAAAGGACGGCGTCGCGGTGACCGAGGAAGGCTGCCTGTCCGTGCCCGGCTACTTCGAGGAGGTCGAGCGTGCGGAACACATACGCGCGCGCTACCTGGATCGCGACGGCAACGAGGTCGAAAACGAATTCGAGGGCCTGCTCGCGGTGTGTGTGCAGCACGAAATGGATCACCTGGACGGCAAGCTGTTCGTCGACTACCTGTCGGAGGCGAAGCGCCAGCGCATCCGCAAGCGGCTGGAGAAAGACCGCCGTCATCGCGTGAACGAAACCGCAGCCGTTCTCTAGGCGCGCAGCGTCCGCGTTCGTCAGCCCGGAACCGACATGAAGGCCGCCAGATTGCTGTTTGCCGGCACGCCGGCGTTCGCCCTCGCGTCGCTGCGTGCGCTCGTCGAAGCCGGTCACGAACCGGTGGCGGTGCTGACGCAGCCCGACCGGCCGGCGGGTCGGGGCAAGAAGCTCGCGTCGAGCCCGGTCAAGGACTACGCGCTGCAGAAAGAACTGCCGGTGCTGCAGCCGGTTTCGCTGAAGGATGACCGCTTCGTCGACGCGCTGCGGCTGCTCGAGGCGGACCTGATGATCGTCGCCGCTTACGGCCTGCTCCTGCCGCAGGCCGTGCTCGACCTTCCGCGCAGGGGCTGTGTCAACGTGCACGCCTCGCTACTGCCGCGCTCGCGCGGCGCGGCCCCGCTACAGCGCGCGATCCTCGCGCG
>CALKYK010000342.1 GCA_938003715.1 uncultured Gammaproteobacteria bacterium | reverse complement strand
CGACGAGAACTGGCTGGCCGAGACGTTCATTCCGACCGTCCAGCAACGCGGCGCCGCGATCATCAAGGCGCGAGGCGCGTCGTCGGCCGCCTCTGCCGCCTCCGCGGCGATCGATCACATGCACGACTGGGCACTCGGCACCGCGGACGACGACTGGGTCAGCATGGCGGTGCCCGCGGACGGCAGCTACGGCGTGGCCGAGGGCGTCATCTACTCGTTCCCGGTCCGCTGCAGCGGCGGCCGCTACGAGATCGTGCAGGATCTCGACATCAATGCGTTCAGTCGCGAGCGCATGCAGGCGACGGAGGCGGAACTGCGCGAGGAACGCGCGGCAATCGAATCCCTGCTCTGATCGATGGCACGATCCGTTGACCGGTGTTAGGGTGATCGGCTTGGGCCGATGCCCTGAATCCCGGTCATCCACCCGCTTCGCCTTGAGGAATATTTCGTGTCCGGTTTCCTGATCAGTCTCGCCTGGTTCCTGCTGTTTTTCGGCGGCGCCATCTACCTCGCCTACCACCGCGTCAACCTGCTCGCGTCCACGATCGCGATGGGCGCGATCCTGGTCGCCTACATTTTCTACGGCGACTGGCACCCGCTGTGGCTGTTGCTGCTGCTCGCGCTGTACGCGGTCCTGGTGATCCCGAACCTGATCGAATTCCGCCGCGAGAAGATCACCCGCCCGGCCCTGGACGTCTATCGCACGATGCTGCCGACGATGTCGGACACCGAACGCGAGGCGCTCGAGGCGGGCAACGTGTGGTGGGACGGCCAGCTGTTCTCCGGCATGCCGGACTGGGATCAGCTGATGAAGTTTCCCGCGCCGGAACTGTCGGCCGAGGAACAGGCTTTCCTCGACGGCCCCTGCGAGGAATTGTGTCGCATGCTCGACGACTGGGACGTCGCCCACGAGCGCGGCGACATGCCGCCGGAGGCCTGGGCGTACATCAAGAAACACAAGTTTTTCGCCATGATCATCCCGAAGCAGTATGGCGGACTGGAATTTTCGCCGTATGCGAACGCAATGGTCATCGCGAAGCTCGCGAGCCGGCACGCGGTCGCGTCCTCGACAGTGGGCGTGCCGAATTCGCTCGGTCCCGGCGAGCTGCTCGTGCACTACGGCACCGAGGAACAGAAGGACCGCTGGCTGCCGGGCCTCGCCTCGGGCGAGGAAATACCCTGCTTCGCGCTGACCTCGCCGCAGGCCGGTTACGGCGCCGAGGCCATCATCGATCACGGCGTCGTTTGCAAGGGTACCTGGGAGGGCAAGGAAGTCACCGGCATTCGCCTGAACTGGGAGAAGCGCTACATAACGCTGGCGCCGGTCGCGACGGTGCTCGGCCTGGCGTTCAAGCTCTACGACCCCGAGCACCTGATCGGCGACGTCGAGGAATACGGCATCACCGCGGCGCTGATTCCGACCGATCTGCCGGGCGTCAGCATCGGCCGGCGCCATCACCCGCTCGACGTGCCGTTTCAGAACGGGCCGACGGCCGGCAAGGACGTGTTCGTGCCGCTGGATGCGATCATCGGCGGGCCGGAAATGGCCGGCAAGGGCTGGAAGATGCTGGTCGAGCTGCTCTCGGTCGGGCGCGCGATCACGCTGCCATCGACCGCCGCCGGCGGCGGTCAGGCCGCAAGCTATGCATCCGGCGCCTACACGCAGCTCCGGCGCCAGTTCGGGCTGCCGGTCGCGAAGTTCGACGGCGTCGGCGAGGCGCTGGCGAGAATCGCCGGGCACACCTACATCATGAACGCGGCGGTGTCGGTCACGGCAGGCGCCATCGCGCAGGGCGAAAAACCCGCCGTTCCGTCCGCGATCCTCAAGTACCACTGCACCGAACTGGGGCGCAAGGTGGCCAACGACGCGATGGACGTGCAAGGGGGCAAAGCGATCATGCTCGGGCCGAAGGAATACCTCGGCCGCAATTACATGGCGACGCCGATTGCGATCACCGTCGAGGGCGCCAACATCCTGACGCGCAGCCTGATCATCTTCGGCCAGGGCGCCATGCGCTGCCACCCGTTCGTGCTGCGCGAGCTGCAGGCGGCGCAGGACCCGGACACGGAGCGCGGCCTGGTCGAGTTCGACGACGCGCTGTTCTCGCACATCGGCTACGCGATCAGCAACGCGGCGCGTGCCTTCTTCCTCGCCCTGACGCACGCGAAGTTCAGCAAGGTGCCGCTCAACACGCCGTCACGACGCTACTACCAGAACGTCAACCGATACAGCGCCGCGTTCGCGCTGACGACCGATTTCGCGATGCTGACCCTGGGCGGCAAACTGAAAATCAAGGAACTGCTGTCGGCACGTCTCGGCGACGTACTGAGCTGCATGTACCTGGCCTCGACCGTGCTCAAGCACTTCGAGAACGAAGGCCGCCGCGCCGCAGACCTGCCGCTCGTCGAGTGGTCGGTACGCACGCTGATGTATCACGCACAGGAACAGCTGCACAGCTTCCTGCGCAATTTCCCGAACCGCTGGATTGCCTTCGCGCTGCGCTGTGTGATCTTCCCGCGCGGCCGCACCTATTCCGCGCCGAATGACGAGCTCGGCCGCAAGGTCGTCGACATCATCACGCAAACCGGCGAGGCGCGGGAACGGCTCTCGTCGCAGGCCTATCGCGCGCTCGAGCCCGGCAGCCCGCTCGGTCTGTTGCAGGAAGCGCTGAAACTGTCCGAGGACCTGCTGCCGCTCGAGCAAAAACTCAAGCAGGCGAAGAAAGAGGGGCTGTTGCGCGCCGAGTACCTGGGCCACCAGATCGAGGAAGCAGCGGCCGCCGAGATCATCTCGGCGAAAGAGGCAGACGCGCTGCGCGACTATCACGAAAAGGTCGAGGCGCTGATGGCCGTCGACGACTTCTCGCCCGACCAGATCGGACGCCCGGGCTCGAACAGCGCCAATCCGACGGTGCCCGAGATGGACCACGCGTCAGTCGGCATGCTGGATGCCGGCAAGTCAGGCGGCGCGCGCAAGCCTGCTGCCAAGAAAGCCGCAAGGAAATCCGCCCGTAAGACTTCGTCGCGCAAGTCTTCCGGAAAGAAAAAGAAGAGCAGCAAGAAAAAAACCACCGTCTGAAAAATGTCCACAAGCGGGCCCGTATACGAGGTAACGCATCGCCTCGATCGAGATATCCGCGACGAATTCGACGACTGGCTGTCCGGTCACGTCGACGCGATGCTCGCCCTGCCCGGCATCACCGGTGCAGAAGTCGCCGTCGCGGACGATGACGAGTCGGGGCGCGCCGTGCGCGTTACGCAGTACCGGTTCGCCAGCGAAACCGCTCTCGATGAATATCTCGCCGAACATGCAGAGCGCATGCGTCACTCGGCCACGGAACGATTCGGCGAGCGGTTCGACGTGTCGCGCCGCGTCCTCCGTCCGTTCGATGCCGCCGACGACGAGGCCGCCGAACCCCCGCTGTGCCTGAACTGCGACGCGCCGCTCGGCGGCCAGTATTGCGGCCAGTGCGGACAGCGCGCGCAAAGCCGGCGGATCAGCATGTGGGAAGGGACTCGCGGTGCGTTCGGTGCGCTTTTCGAGTGCGACAGCCGCCGGGGGCGGCCGCTGGTCGCGATGTACAGCACGGCGGGCCACCTGACACGCGATTATCTCGAAGGCCGGCGTGCGCGCTTCATGCCGCCGTTCCGCACCTACCTGGTGCTGAGCATCCTGTTCTTCGTCGTCGCGTTCTTCGACCCACGCGAAGAATTCAGCGTGCTGTTCCTGCCGGAAGCGGACGTCGCTGCGGTCGATGCGCCGGAGGAGGAGAACGTCCTGGCGGACGAGGTCGACGTTGCAGACGAGAACGAGGTGGCCGACGAGGACGAGAGCAGCGTCAGCGTCTCGTTCTCCTCGGGCGGTGGCGTCAGGTGCGACATGGAGGACATCGGGCGCGCCGAAATTTCGCCTTGGCTCGCCCGCTGGCTGACGCCCGAGCGCATCAAGGTGATGTGCGACCGGATCGTCGCGGACGGCGGCGCCAACTTCCTCGACAAGCTGCTCGAAAATGTACCGGCGGGCCTGTTCTTCCTCTTGCCGCTGATGGCGCTGGTGCTGAAGGTCCTGTACCCGTTGTCCCGGCGGTACTACGTGGAACACCTTTTATTCGTCGTGCACCTGCACGCGTTCGTGTTCCTGATACTGACCCTGCAGGTGCTGTTGACCCGCGTCGGTGGCTGG
>CALKYK010000341.1 GCA_938003715.1 uncultured Gammaproteobacteria bacterium | reverse complement strand
TTCGCTATACGCGCTGTCGCCGACGCTGCAGTCGTCCTAATCGAACACATCGAATCTCTCGTCAACTACAAAAACGAGGGGAAGGTGCGATGCCGGAAATCTTCGACGCGATCATCATCGGTGGCGGCCAGGCCGGGCCGCCGCTCGCCGAACGCCTCGGCAAGGTCGGGAGGAAGACATTGCTGATCGAGCGGCACCTGCTGGGCGGCACCTGCGTCAACGTCGGCTGCTACCCGACCAAGGTGCTGGTCGGTAGCGCTCACGTCGCGGCACTGGCGCGGCGGGCGAATGAATTCGGCATCGACGTCTCCGGCGTCGCCGCCGACATGAAGAAAGTCAGGGCACGCGTCGACGATATCGTCGGCACCGCAAATGCGAATGTGAACAAGTGGGTCGACGGCATGGACAATGTCACCCTGTTGCGGGGCCACGCCCGGTTCACCGGCGAAAACTCGGTCGAGGTCGACGGCCGGCAATTCGAGGCAGAGCAAATCTTCATCAATGTCGGCGCGAGGGCGAGGGTGCCGGAAATGCCCGGGCTCGACGACGTTCACTACCTGACCAATTCGGACATCATCAAGCTGGATACCTTGCCCGAGCACCTGCTGATTGTCGGCGGCAGCTACATCGGTCTCGAATTTGCGCAGGTGTTTCGCCGCTTCGGCGCGAAAGTGACGGTCGTCGAAATGCAGGATCGCCTGATTGCTCGCGAAGACGAGGACGTGTCGAACGCCGTGCAGGAAATCCTAGAAGGCGAGGGCGTAACGATCCGGCTGAAAGCCGAATGCATCGGCTTCGAACCGGGACCCACGGGTGTGCGCATGAACGTCGATTGCGACGAGGACTCGACGCCCATCGACGGCAGTCACGTCCTGCTCGCGGTCGGGCGGCAACCGAACACGGACGATCTCGGGCTCGGCGACGCCGGCGTGGAAGTCGATGCACAGGGTTTCATCACAGTCGATGAAAAGCTGACGACCTCGAACCCGAACGTATGGGCACTGGGCGAAGTCAACCGGCGCGGTGCATTTACGCACACCTCGTATAACGACTTCGAGATCGTTGCCGCGAACCTGCTGGACGGTGACGAACGATCGCTCGACGATCGCATCGACTGCTACGGCCTGTTCATCGACCCGCCACTGGGCCGCATCGGCATGACCGAGACGCAGGCGTGGGAATCCGGGCGCAACGTGCTCAAGGGTACGCGACCGATGAGCCGGGTAGGACGGGCCAAGGAGTTCGGCGAGACCCGCGGCTTCATGAAAATACTCGTCGACGCGGACAGCGAGGAAATACTCGGCGCGTCAATCCTTGGCATCTACGGTGATGAGGCGGTGCACTGTTTGCTGGACGTCATGTACGCGAAGCGGCCATACACGACGATCTACCGTGCCGTACATATACACCCGACAGTCAGCGAGCTGATTCCGACCGTGTTGCAGGGCCTGCAAGCAGCGAAGTAGACAAAGTGGTCAGCATGCTGCCATCCACGAGGCGGGGGTGCTGGGGCTGTAGCATCGACCAACGCAACGGTAGCCCGGGAAGGGCGGAGTATTGCTCCGGTGGAAATGCGGCCGGACGAGCCTGGTCAGTGAATTGCGGCTGTCGCCATTTGCTACTCGACCGGCCGCGCAGGCATGGCGCCGAACGCTGACTCAGCGAATTCGCTTCGTTTGGCCTCAAGCGCCAGGCGCTGGCGATCGATATCGGCACGAACCTCTGCAAAGATTTTCTCGAATTCTTCGCTACCGCGAATCGACTGGAGCGTAAGATCGTGTGCATAGGCATATTGCCACCCCGCCCGCCAGCCGCGATCGACCGCTCGCCGCAAAGCTGCCAAAGCAAAATCTGTCTCGCCGCGAATCGCGTAGATTCTTGCTGCTGCCAAATCAGGCGGGCCAATACGCTCGCGCTCCCGGTGCAGTGCGACGTCGAGGCAAGCCCCAAGCAGCCGCTCTGCGAACTCAACGCGGCCGAGCTCCATCAGGACGAGAGACAATCCTACGGCATTCGGATACGTCCATCCGGGCAGGTCGATTGTTTTAGATGACTCATCGAACAGAGCCGTTTCGAAACGACGGTGAAGATCCAGCGCTTTTTCCGCTTCGTTACGGCGCAAATAATGATCTCGCAGCAGCATGAGGGACACTGGCGAGCCGGGCACGTTGGCCAGCAAGAATTCGGCATTCTCAAGGGCCTGTTCTTCCTGTCCGCGCAGGATTTGCAGGTAGGCAAGCACCTCTCGCGACCAGGGATGCTGCGGTGAATCGACGACGGATCGGGCGAGCAGGTCACCGGCGCGATCGAAACTGCCCAGATCTATCAGTGCCCTGCTGAGTGAATTGACCGCCGCGGGCGATCCCCGATCGATCGTAAACGCTCGCTCGAACAGCGGAACGGCATCGGCGATTTTGCCCAGGTACCTGTGCAGCATGTGAGCCTTACCTGAATAGCCGAGAGCCAGACCCGGGTCGATGCCGATGGCAATGTCGAACTGGCGACCGGCTTCGTCGAATCTGCCGGCTTCGGTCAGCCGGAAGGCATAGTCACGGCGGATGATGGCCGACCTCGGGTCCAGGGCGACGGAAATTTCGGCCAGTCGGATTGCCTCGTCCGTGCGCCCCAGGTCCCTTCCCACCATCTCGGCGTACCACTGGTAGAGCGGCGCGTAGTTCGGATTCTGCTCGAGCCCGCGCACGAACGCCGCCTCCGCAGCTTCGAAGTCGCCGCGTCGACGCAGCACATTGGCCAGCGATGCGTAAGCCTCGCCAAGCTGGCCATTGATCTCCAGTGCGGTACGGACAGCAGCTTCACTGCGCCTGTCGGCCTCGACATTCGACATCGAACCGTAGTTGTCGCGTAGTCGAAAGACGTCGGACAGCGCGACATGCGCAAGCGCAAACTCCGGATCGATTTCGATCGCCGATTCCAATTTTCTCGTCGCGTCGACAAGATGCGCCGGATCGCGGGTTTCCATCAGGGCACGACCTTCGAAGTAGGCCTCCAGCGCGGCAAGATTCCGGCTTGGCATCGTCGCCAGGCGCTCGCGATCCCGTACGGACAGCTCGGTCTTCAGCGACTCTGCGACGGTTTCGGCGATCTCGCTTTGTATTTCGAACAGACTGCTGGCGCTCAATTCCCGGTCGAAGCGCTCGGTCCAGAGATATTCTCCGGTCGCCGTGTCGACCAGCTTCACGTCTATTCTAATATCGTTGCCGTCCCGCCTCAGGCTGCCTTCGAGGAGGTGTGTGACCCCGAGCTGCTCGGCAATCGTGGCGACGTCCGCGTCCTGCGTGCGATACGAAAATGACGACGTGCGGGCGATCACTTTCAATCCGCTCTGGCGTGCGAGCAGGTTGAGGATTTCCTCCGATACGCCGTCTGCGAAATACGTTTGTGCACGTTCATCACTCATTACCGCGAACGGCAACACGGCGATGGCAATGCCAGGCACGGCAGCTTCTGCCTTTGCGCCTGCGTCAGTTGCTGCAGCGCCGTCGGGCGCCGCCCTCCACAACGTTACGGAACCGAGGCCGACACCCAGCACCACTGCTGCCGCTATGGCGAAGACCCATCGCGAACGTTGGAGGATCGATGCAGCGCCGGAGGCAGCGTCGCGTACTTCGGTGACAGGCGGCTCGAAGATGTAACCGCGCCGCGTCACGGTGCGGATGAGTTCCTGTGAGGTGTCGCCGAGCGCGCGGCGAATATCGATCAGGCACTGTGTGACGGCATCTTCGGTGACGACCGAGCCGTGCCAGACGGTGTCCAGGAGCTCGTCGCGGCTTACCAGCCGCCCGTGGTGTTCCACGAGGTACAGCAGGACGTCAAAGGATTTCGGCCGAAGCTTGATTTCCTCGTCGTTGCGCAACAGCGCGCCGCGATCGACGTCAATCGCAAAGTCAGCAAATCGAAATACGCGGTGTTTGTCGTAAGTATCTGACAAAGCTGGAGAAATTGTCCTTTTTCTCGAAGTTCAAGCAGACCTTTCGTCCTTTTATAGCAGTTTTTTCGCCGGGATATCGTTACGCGGTGGGGGCCGGGATGGGAATCTCGATCGGGAGCAGCGGTGGGGTCGACAATTCCAACGCAACGAGAAAGCAAGGAGAGAGAAAAATGATTCGATTCATACGGATACTGATGGCGCTGATCGCCTGCACGCTGGTCGCCGGGCCCGCATTCGCCGACACAGGTTGTTCGATCAAGAAGCTAGCTGGAAACTGGGTGTTCGCGACCGGGATCGGTCAACAGAATCTCCCGTTTCCACCGTCGGATGGCGACATTACGGCAATCGGGACGATGAACATCTACCGGGACGGTAGCCTGGAGGGCAGGTTCGACGTAACCGTATTCAACGATCTGCCGGGGCAAGACATCCCGTACTGGGGCTCCATCGTCGTCAACAGCGACTGCACCGGCACACTTCAATTCACGACGCCTCTTTCGTCGCGAACGGACAGCATCGTGATTGTCAGTCGAAAGGAAATTCTTGGCATGTCGCGGGATCCGCTGAATCTGTGGACGTATCAGGTCCGGAAAATCGGAAGCGACGACGATGAGGACAACGATTAGGTCGAGCCGATGAGCCCGGCGAAAACGCTCGTGGAGCAAAAAAAACGGCCCCGTTCACGGGGCCGATTTTTTGGTGCCGAGAACACGATTCGAAAATTATACCTACGGCCAATTCCAATAAAGTCGACAATTTGAACCTGACTTTGCACGAATTTTCGCTGTATACATTTACGGAAAAGACGAAGGGACGATTATGCGTCCTGTAGCGCACATGCGCCGTCAAATAGGCTGACATTCCAATTTTGCGGACGCAAATCTTGCGGGTCTTTACAACGAAGTCGTACGACACCTGTCGATCTTTCGGAGCGCCTGATTTTGATTCCAAATTGCTTGACAGTTTTTTCGACCGAATGGTCACGACGAATCGATTTTCTTGGCGGATTTCGCACCGCAGAGCTGTATGCTCGTTTGGTCAAGGAGACAATTCGATTGACATCTTCTTTGGTCGGGGTTGTTCGCTGTGGACCTTGCCAAGGAGTTAATATTGCCCATGGATTGTCCAAGAGCATTGTTCGCCACAATTCATCGCAATGCGCATTCCTTGAACCGTGGTGCGGAATTTTTATAGCAGACGATCGAGCTGCAGTTTCCATCTGATCTCGCAATACTGCATTCCAGCCTCGGTCCGGATCATTCGGGGCTTCTAAGTCTGCGCCGAGTAATATGCTGCCTTCGCCTATCAAAACATGCAGGGCGATGCTCTGCGAGTTTGGAGTAAATGGTGCGGGACGAATCTTTGGCTCCTTGAGCCGTGCATAATCCTGTGCAAGATAATTTTGAAATACTGATACGTCTTTGTCTGAGGGCGACAAACAGCGAATTTCACACTGCAGGCCATGGCCACTGTCACCTTTATCCAACGAAAAGATCCTTCTGCCCGCGATTCCATGGATTATTCCAAAGGTGGTAGAACCTTTCGGGCGGTTTGCGATTTCTTCAAAAGTGGCTTTAATTTCTTTCGTAACTCCGGCCACTCGACCCAAAAGTTCTGGAGAATATGCAGCTACTCGAACTAAAAACTCGCGGCGCCCCATCGCCACTGGAACACACAATTTCGCTCCTGCGCATTCACGTACCAGTTCGGCGAGACCACGAATATGG
>CALKYK010000340.1 GCA_938003715.1 uncultured Gammaproteobacteria bacterium | reverse complement strand
ACCGGCCCGAGCAGCACGTCGCCTATGCGCGAGATCTCGAACTCGGCGACTTTCCGTACGTGTTGTCGCAGCCGCTCGGCCTGCACTACCAGGTCAGCAAGCTGCCGTTCGCGCTGCTGATTGCAGCGGACGGCACGCTGGCGAGCAAGGGCCTCGTCAATTCCCGCGAGCACCTGGAAAGCCTGTTCGAGTCGATGGACTCGGGCGTTGCGACCCTGCAGCAGTACGTCAGCGAGGCGCAGGCGGAATTCGAACAATCGGTGAAGGAACAGACTTCATGAACACAGAAAACCTCATCGACCAGGGCTTTTACTGGCTCGACGAACGCGTTCGCGACGCGAGCCTGAAGCTGGCCCGTCGCCTGTCGCGCCGCAGTTTCCTGGCCCGCTTCGGAGCAATGCTCGCCGGTGTCGCCACCTTGCCGCTGCTGCCGGTCGCACGATCCTTCGCCCAGGAATCGGTCTCCGAAATCGGCGACCCGCAAAGCTGCGATTACTGGCGCTACTGCGCGCTCGGCGGCACGCTGTGCGCCTGCTGCGGCGGCACGCACACGTCCTGCCCGCCGGGCGCGGAGCCGTCACCGATCACGTGGGTCGGCACCTGCCGCAACCCGGTCGACGACCGCGACTACCTGATTTCCTACAACGACTGCTGTGGCAAGGAAGTCTGCCGCCGCTGCAGCTGCCACGGCACCGAGCGCGACAAGCCGGTGTACTTCCCGTCCAACTCCAGCACGATCCTGTGGTGCTTCGGCACCGAGCATCGCACCTACCACTGCACGGTCGCCGTCGTGCTGGGTGAGGCTTCGCAAGGCTAGAGCACGTGCGCGCGTTGCCGCTCTTGCTGCTGCTGGCGCTGCCGCCGGGCGCGCTCGCGGATGCGAAGGCCGATTACCTGCTGCACTGCCGCGGCTGCCACCTGGCCGACGGGCGCGGCGTGCCCCCCGAGGTACCGACCCTGCGCGAGGAGATCGGCAGGCTCATCGCGACCGCCGAAGGGCGCGAATACGTCGTGCGCGTGCCCGGCGTCGCGCAGACCTATCTTTCCGACGCCGCGCTCGCCGCGGTGCTCAACTGGGTTCTTGCGGAATGGAATGCGGAAACGCTGCCCGCAGACTTCACGCCCTACACCGACGAGGAAATCGCTGCCTACCGGCCGCGCACGCTCGCCGATCCTGTGCGCATGCGGGCCGGACTCGAAACGGCCGAGAGCCGTCCCTAGTCGCGGTCGACGAAGATATCCAGCGGCAGGATCGCCGTCACGCCGACGTTCGGCACGTCGACGAGCTGGCCGATGCGGAGATCCACTGCAACGCTCGCGATCATGTAGGCGTCGGTGCGGTCGTAGCCGTATTCGGTTTCGATGTAGTCGATCATCGCCTTCAGCGCGTTCGCCGCGGCGAGGTTGACGTCCTTCGACAGGTTTTCCAGCTCGGCGACTTTTGCCGATGCAAGATAGGCGATGTCGCGCGGCACCTCGCCCTTCTGCTTGATCGGGAATCCGGTCGTCGCGTGAAAGCGCGTGGACGGAATGGACAACACCGAGGCCGGGCCCGAATAGTGCGGGCCGTGCGACAGGTCCGGACCGTTCTCGACGATCCGCGTCGTCACCGTGATGTCCGCGTCCATCTCGATAGCGGTACCGGACACCTCGCCGTCGCCCTGCGCGTAGTGAAAGTCGCCGATGGCCAGGCCGCAGCCCTCGATATGGCACGGCAGGTACACCGTGGTGCCTTCGCGGATGTAGCGGATGTCCATGTTGCCGCCGAATTCGCGCGGCGGGATCGTACGCAGGCATGAGCCCGCTTCGCTGCCCTCCTCGCCGCACAGCGAGGTCGGCTCGGCGAGATCCGTGTCCGGGCTGAACACCGCGCCCCCGGCGTCGGCCAGTGCCTGCTCGCGCGCGAGCACCGTATCGAGCTGGGCTCGCCCGGGCAGCGTCGTGATGACGCCCGGGAAGCTCGCGTTCGGAATGCGGATGCCGGGCAGCGCTTCGGCCTCGGCGTAGTCGTCGTTCAGGCGCCAGGTGATGAAGCGGTTCGCGCTGCCGACGTAGTCGCCCGCGAAGCCGAACGCCGAGGCGCTGGTCCAGCCGACGTCACCCGGGTCGATGGACTCGATCGTCACCGCCAGCACATCGCCGGGCTGCGCGCCCTCGATGTGCACGGGCCCGACCAGCGGGTGCACGACGCCGAAGCCGAGCCGCGGATTTTCCTCGGCGACGACGAATTCGTCCGGGTCGATGACGAGATCACCCGCATCCTTGCCGATCATTGTGATGCGCTCACCGGGCTTCGCCCGCGCCGCCATCGGGATATCAGGGTGCAGGCGATTGATGCAGGCGGGGTCCTCGCTGCAGGCAAGCCCCGAGCCGCCGACGACGATGTCCGCAAGCGAAACGGAAGGCAGGAACAGGAGCAGTGCGGCGATTCTTTTCATTGTTGTCACCCCGGCCGGAGCCACGCAGGAATTTGTCGATCGTTCTAGTATCATTCGCCGTCCGCGCAAGTCAAAACGGATAAGCACATGGACCAGGCCAGAACCGAGAACTTCGTGTACCCGATGTGGGACGAGTCGATTATTCCCACGCTTTGCGACTACATAAAGGTGCCGAACAAGTCGCCGGCGTTCGATCCCGACTGGGAAAAACACGGGCACATGGACGAAGCGGTGAAGATGTTCGAGGCCTGGTGCCGGAAACAGCCGATCGAGGGCATGCAGGTCGAAGTGGTCAGGCTCGAAGGCCGCACGCCGGTGCTGTTCATCGAGATTCCCGGCCAGTCCGACGACGTCGTGCTGCTGTACGGCCACTACGACAAGCAGCCGGAGTTTTCCGGCTGGGACGAGGACCTCGACCCGTGGCTGCCCGTGCTGAAAAACGGCAAGCTCTATGGCCGCGGCGGCGCCGACGACGGCTATGCCGTGTTCGGCTCGCTGACCGCCATCCGCACTTTGCAGGAACAGGGCATTCCGCACGCGCGCTGCGTGGTGCTGATCGAGGGCTGCGAGGAGTCCGGCAGCTTCGACCTGCCCTACTACATCGATCACCTGGGCGACCGGCTCGGCAAGCCGGACCTGGTCGTCTGCCTGGATGCCGAATGCGGCAACTACGATCAGTTCTGGTGCACGACCTCGCTGCGCGGCAACCTCACCGGCAATCTCAAGGTGCAGGTGCTCACCGAGGGCGTGCACTCGGGCAGCGCCGGCGGCGTCGTGCCGTCGTGCTTCCGCGTTCTGCGCCAGCTTTTGTCGCGAGTCGAGGACGCGGCGACCGGGCGCATACTCGTCGACGACCTGTTTGTCGAGATCCCCGAGCAGCGCAAGGAACAGGCGAAGCTCGCCGCCGAAGTGCTCGGCGATTCCGTCTACCGGAAGTTCCCGTGGATCGACGGCAAGGCGAAACCGAGCGAATCGAACTACGAACTGATGCTGAACAACTATTGGCGCCCGAACGTCACGGTCACCGGCGCGGACGGCCTGCCGGCCATCGTCAACGCGGGCAACACGATGCTGCCGGAAATCTCGGTCAAGCTGTCGTTCCGCCTGCCGCCGACGCTCGACGCAGACGTCGCGGCCGCCGCGGTGAAAAAGGTCCTGGAAGCGGACCCGCCGCCGTTTGCGAAAGTGTCGTTCAAGGTCGAGTCGACGATGGCGGGCTGGAACGCGCCGCCCGTCGCCGACTGGCTGGAAAAATCGATGGAAAAGGCGTCGCAGGCGTACTTCGGCAAGCCGTCCGTGTACATGGGCACCGGCGGCACGATTCCGTTCATGGGTATGCTCGGCGAGAAGTTTCCCGAAGCGCAGTTTCTCGTGACCGGCCTCCTCGGCCCGAACTCGAACGCGCACGGACCGAACGAGTTCCTGCACATCGAAAAGGGCAAGAAACTGACCTGCTGCGTCGCCCAGGTACTCGAGGACCATTTCCGGCGCGACCAGGGCTGACGGCCGGATCGTAGGCTTGCCGGCGATTCTCGATACTTACGAACGCCTTGTACTGCGCCGGCCGGCGCTAACGATCGCCGCAATCGCCGCAGCGACGCTGGCGTTCGGCTGGTTCGCACAGGACTTCGCGCTCGATGCGTCGGCGGATGCGCTGGTACTCGAGCGCGACGAAGACCTGAGCTACTACCGCTTCGTTCGGGCCCGCTACGGGTCGGACAGCTTCCTGCTGGTCACCTATGCGCCGGACGGGGAAATGTTCGCCTCGCCGACGCTGGCAGATCTCGCAGAACTGCACGACGAACTCGCCGGGCTTGCGGAAGTCGCATCGGTCGCGAGCATTCTGAACGTGCCGCTGCTGATGAGCCCGCCGCTCGAACTCGACGACTTCGCATCGGGCGTTCGCTATCTCCGCGATCCTGAAACGGACCGCGACCTGGCACGCGAAGAGCTGACGTCGAGCCCGCTGTATGAAAACCTGCTCATCAGCTCCGACGCTTCGACCACGGCGCTGCGTGTCGACCTGCAGCAGGAACTCGAGCATCGTGAGCTGCGCGCGCGGCGCGACGCCCTGCGGGAAAAGAACTTCATCGAAGGTCTCGACGAGGCGGAAACGGCCGAGCTCGAACAGGTAACCGCCGCATTCGAAGAAGCGTCGCAGAACGAGATCGAGCGGCAGCGGCAGGCAATTGCTTCGGTGCGGCAGGTGCTGGATCGCCATCGCGACGGCGCCGCCCTGTACCTCGGCGGCCTGCCGATGATCGTCGCCGACTCGATCGACTTCATCCGCCGCGACCTGGTCGTATTCGGCGCCGGCGTGATGATCTTTCTCGTCGTCATTCTTGCGCTGGCATTCAAGAAGCGCCGCTGGATCGTGCTGCCTCTGCTGACCTGCGCTACAACGGTGGTCGTCATGCTGGGGCTTCTGGGTCTCCTGGGGTGGCGGGTGACCGTCGTATCGTCCAATTTTCCGGCGCTGTTGTTCATCTTGTGCCTCGCGCTGACCCTGCACATCATCGTCCGCTATCGCGAGCACCACGAAAGCCTGCCGGACGCGAGCCAGCGCGAACTCGTATTGAAGACGGTACAGGCGATCGTCGTACCGTGCCTGTACACGGCGCTGACGACGATCGTCGCGTTCGGCTCCCTGCTCGTGAGCGGCGTGCGTCCCGTCATCAATTTCGGCTGGATGATGTCGATCGGCATCGTCGTCGCGTTCGTGCTGGCATTCACACTGTTCCCGGCAATACTCCTGTTGCTGAAGCCGGGCGCAGCGCCGTCCCGGACCGACCTCACGGATACCGTCACGCGATTCTTCAGCGATCTCGTCCACGAGCACCAGCGGCGGGTACTGGTCTTTTTCCTGTTCATCGTGGCACTCGGCCTCGCGGGAACAACGCGACTGAGCGTGGAGAATCGCTTCATCGACTATTACAAGGAATCGACCGAGATTTACCAGGGCATGCTGCGTATCGACCGGGCACTCGGTGGAACCACGCCGCTCGACGTCATCGTCGACGCGCCGCCGGAGCAGTTCATCGAGTCCGCTGCCGGCGACGGAGAGGAGGAATTCGAGGACATTTACGCCGACGAATCGGACGGGGCTGGCGGAATCACGTCGCAAAGCTACTGGCTGAACAGCTGGCGGCTGGGTGATGTCGACGCGATGCATGCCTATCTCTAGCGGCTTCCCGATACCGGCAAGGTAATATCGCTCGCAACTTTCGCCCGACT
>CALKYK010000339.1 GCA_938003715.1 uncultured Gammaproteobacteria bacterium | reverse complement strand
AATGCTTCGGCCAGTAGCGGCGATCGGTCAGGCCTTTGCCGAGATCGTGAACGAGCGCCGCGAATCGTACTTCGAGGTCTTCGCTGAGACTGGCCGCCTGTTCGACGACCATCATCGTGTGCAGGCCGGTATCGATTTCGGGGTGCCACTTTTCGGGCTGCGGCACGCCAAAGAGCGCATCGACCTCCGGGAACACCCTGGCCAGCGCGCCGCACTCGCGCAGCACTTCGAAATACACGCGCGGCGCGGATTCGCCCAGCGCTTTTTCGGTTTCCTTCCAGACCCGGTCCGGCACCAGCGCGTCGGTTTCTCTGGCGGCGACGATTTCCTTCAGTAACGTCATCGTGTCGTCGGCGATACGAAAGCCGAGCGACGCATAGCGGGCCGCGAAACGCGCGGCGCGCAGGACCCGCACCGGGTCTTCGCTGAAGGCGGGCGAGACGTGCCGCAGCACCCGGGCGTCGACGTCCTTCCTGCCGCCGAACGGGTCGATCAATCTGCCACCGGCATCGCGCGCCATGGCGTTGCTGGTCAGGTCCTGACGTTCCAGGTCCTGCTCGATCGTCACGTCCGGCGCGGCGTGGAACTCGAAGCCGTGATAGCCCGCTGCAGTCTTGCGCTCGGTGCGGGCGAGCGCGTACTCCTCGCCGGTCTCCGGGTGCAGGAACACCGGGAAGTCGCGACCGACCGGTCTGTACCCGTCCGCTTCCATCTGTTCGGGCGTTGCGCCCACGACGCACCAGTCGCGCTCGGTGACGGGCAGCCCCAGGAGCTCGTCCCGGACCGCGCCACCGACAAGGTAAACTTCCATGGCGATGATTCTATCCCCTGGCCGACAGCGATGTCCCTGACGCGGCGACGGCGCAGTACACGTCGCGCACGACTCGGTGCTGCGTTGCTGCTCATCGTGCTCGCCCTGCAGCTGGAAGCCTGCTACTACATGCAGGCCATACACGGCCACACCGACCTGATGAACCGACGTCGCCCGTTCGACGAGCTTCTGGCCGACGCCAGCGTCCCGGAGACGCTCAAGACGCGGCTCGCACTGGTCCGCGACGCGCGGCAATTTGCGGTGGACGAACTCGGCCTGCCCGACAACGGCAGCTATCGCACCTACGCGGATCTCGAGCGCGACTTCGTCGTGTGGAACGTATTCGCGACGCCGGAATTCTCCCTCGCCGCGAAACGCTGGTGCTACCCGGTCGCAGGCTGCGTCGCCTATCGCGGCTTTTTCGATCACGAAGACGCCGTGTCTTTCGCCACGAAACTCGAGCGACGCGGATTCGACGTCATGACCGGAGGCGTGTCAGCGTACTCCACGCTCGGTCGTTTCGACGACCCGGTCCTGAACACGATGATGCGCTGGTCCGACGAAAACCTCGTGCAAACGATGTTCCACGAGCTCGCCCACCAGAAGCTGTACGTCAAGGGCGATACGGCCTTCAATGAGTCCTTCGCCTCGGCGCTCGCCTACCACGGCCTCGAACGCTGGCTCGAATCCGGCGGCGATACCGCATTGCTGGAGCGCATCGAGGCGCGCCGGGAACTTCGCCGGCGGACGATGGCGCTGGTCGACGAGACGAAGAATGCGCTCGGCGCGATCTATGATTCCGCGCTGTCCGACGCGGACAAACGACAACAAAAAAAGGCGATACTCGAAACGCTTGCGGCACGTGCGGATGCACTTGCTGCGGCGCAGGGAGAAGCGCGGAATCCCTGGCTCGACGCACCGCTGAACAACGCAAGCCTGGTGCCGATGTCGCTTTACGAAGGCCACGTCGATGCGTTTCGTCGCATCCTCGATGGCTGTAGTCAACGACTGGACTGTTTCTACGCCGAGGCGGAACGCCTCGCCGAACTGTCGGCGGACGAAAGGGCTGCGGCGCTTGTTGCCCTATCCGGCGGCGATGCCCGACCGGTCGACTGACACCGGTTACCGCTTCAGTCGGTCGTCAACGTCGCCGGCTCACCGGCGCTGGCGACAACGTCGGTCAGTACGTCGGACAGGCGGCGGATGTTTCCGCCGAGTCGCCACTGGAAGATGATTTCGTCGGCCAGCACGCGCTTCACGTAGCTGCGGGTCTCGTTGTAGGGAATGTTTTCGATCCAGATGCGGGCGTCGAGCGATCCCTTGTCCGGCAACCACGCCTCGACGCGCAGCGGCCCGGCGTTGTAGGCGGCGGTGGCGAGCACGCGGTTCGCGCCGAAGCGGGATGACATCTCGCCGAGGTAGTGCGTGCCGAGACGAATATTGCTTTCGACGTCCGTGAGCGTCGCCAGTCCGGCATAGCGCAGGTTGATTGCGCGAGCCGTGCGTCGCCCCGTCGACGGCATGAGCTGCATGATGCCGACCGCGCCGGCGCTCGAGCGGATGTCGCGCATGAACAGGCTTTCGCTGCGCGCGACGCCGTACGCCCAGCCGTCGCCGATGCCGGCATCCTGCGCGTGGCGGCTGAACTCCCCGCGCCACGGCAGCGGGTAGCGCACCTCGAGGTCGTCGAACTCACCGCTGTCGGCGGCCGTCGCGATCGCCCGCGAGTGCCAGCCCCAGCGATGCGCGAGGATGGCCGCCTGCACCTGCTCGTCGCGGCCGAGCTCGCGCATGACCGAATCCCATTCCGAGCGGCCGCGGCCTTCGAGGCCGACATGAAAAAGCTCGCGTGCCCGCTGCAATCCGCTGTCCTGTACCAGTCGGGCAAGCAGCGTTTCGTCGGCCTGGAGCGAGTCCTGCTCGAAGTTGTAGTCGCGGCCGAGGGCGTCGGCGGCAAGAAAACCGTAGTAGCCGCGTTCTGCGGCCAGTGCATCGAGTATCGCGCGAACGTCGTCCCCGGATTCGCGCGCTGCGATCGCCGCCCAGTAGCGCCACTCCGGTTTGTCGCGCTCCGGATCCGGCAGCGCCGCAATTGCCGCCGCAGCGGCCGGCCAGTCGTGCACGAGCATTGCCGCTCGCACCTGCCATCGCCCTGTTTCGGCATCCGTCGCATCGTCTGCCAGCGCGGCGAGGCGGTCACGGGCCGACGGCAGGTGCAGTCTCGCGGTCCACAGCGCAATGTGCCGGTCGAGTTTGTCGACGGCTGCGGCGTCGAAGCGGAACCGTCGCTCAAGTGCCTGCCAGTGCTCGTGCGCGGGGTCTGGATCGTCGTAGGCGAGTCGTTCGATTGCGTAGGCGAGCTGCCGACGCGTCAGCTCGTCGTCGCGCAGGTCATTGCTTCGCGCAATGAATGCGAGCGGTTGGCGCGCCGCCTCTATCCAGCGCTCTGCTTGCTCTCGGTAAGATGCGTCGAGCGACCGCGCAAGATAGCGGGCCAGCGAGAAACGCTCCGCATCGACGGCCAGCTCGAAGCGAGCGGCATACTGCGTTGCATCGAGCGCCGAAATGTCGCGCAGGTGGGCGAAAACCGGATCGCATTCGTCTTCCTGGCTGTGACCGACGCGCCACAGTGCAAGTGCGCGGTCGACGATGCGCTCGCCCCGCCCGGCGGCGAGTTCTGCCTGCAGCGCGAGGCAGTCGAGCTTTGCGACATCGAGCTCGCGGTAAAAGCGCTCGTATATCTGCAGGTACTCGTCGAAGCGGCGCGTCTCGGCGAGGTGCAGCGCGAACCGGTAACGAAGCTCCCGCGCCGGTTTCAGGGTCCCGAAGCGATCGAGGAAGCGGCCGACCTCGTCGTGATCTGCGGTGCGCATCCGCGCGCGGTAGTAGGTCGCGCGCAGGTCCGGCCAGAGGATGTAGTCGTCCAGCAGGTCACGCCGGTCGACGACGGGCTGCCATTCGCCGCGTTCGACGGCGGGGTAGACGGCACGAAACGCAGCGCGCTGTTGTTCGAGACGCGTCTCGTCGGCGTGTGCGGGCAGGGCCGACAGGCCGAGCGAAAGGAGGAGCAGGGCAGGGGCACGTACGAACATCGCGACACCATATCCGTGCGACCTGTGAGCCGCAACAGACGTCTCATCCGGCGAAAAAAAAGGCCCCCCGCTATGGT
The DNA here is from genome assembly GCA_938003715.1 of uncultured Gammaproteobacteria bacterium. Classification (GTDB taxonomy): domain Bacteria; phylum Pseudomonadota; class Gammaproteobacteria; order Steroidobacterales; family Woeseiaceae; genus SZUA-117. The sequence goes on along the minus strand of CALKYK010000339.1, from coordinate 3,100 downwards.
GGGACCTTTTTTTACGGCTTCCGTTCGCGCCGGTGTCGGCCAGCGGCGCCTAGCGGATCTGCAGTACCAGGGACCGGTCGCCGCGGCGAACCATCAGGAACAGGATGCGTGTCGACGACGCGATCTCCCGCATCTGCTGCAGGTTACGGACGCTGCGGCGATTCACCTCGGTGATGACGTCGCCGGCGCGCAGGCCGCGCTGGGCCGCCGGGCTGCCAGGCTCGACGTCTGATACCTCGATGCCGCCACTGCCCTGCGCCGAGCGCGCAGAGAATCGTGCTCCCTGGAGTCCGTCGTGAATGTCGGCGCCGTCGATTTCCGAACTCGACTGCTCGCCGAGGGTGGCCGATACCGTTCGCCGTCTGCCGTCGCGGACGAACTCGATATCGACAACCTCGCCGGACCCGCGCAGGCCGATCGCATTGGCCAGTTCGCGGCTGTCATCGATGCGCTTGTCATCGACGCGAACGATGATGTCGTCGACTTCGAGGCCCGCTTTCTCTGCGGCAGAACCGGGTTCGATGGCGGACACGAGCGCGCCGCTTTCGACCTCGGCGCCCAATGCCTTCGCGCCCTCGGTGTCGATGGTCTGGATCGAGACGCCGAGCAGCCCGCGCCGGACCTCGCCGAAGTCGAGTATCTGGTTCATGATCGAACGCGCGATTGCCGACGGCACGGCAAAGCCGATGCCGACGTTACCGCCGCTGCCGCTGATGATGGCCGAGTTGATGCCGACCAGTTCGCCGCGCAGGTTGACGAGCGCGCCGCCGGAGTTGCCCGGGTTGATCGAAGCGTCGGTCTGGATGAAGTCTTCGTAGCCGCTGCGGCTGATGCCGGTGCGGCCGAGGGCGCTGACGATACCCGAGGTGACGGTGTGACCGAGGCCGAAGGGGTTGCCGATCGCAATCACGAAATCGCCGACTTCGAGTGCATCGGAGTCACCGATTGGCAGGTCGGTCAGGTTTGCCGGGTCGACCTTGATCAGCGCGATGTCGGTGGCCGCGTCAGAACCGACGATGTCCGCTTCGAGCGAACTTTCGTCGAGCAGCGTGATCTCGATCCGGTCGGCATTTGCCACGACGTGGTGGTTGGTGAGTATGTAGCCGTTCTCCGCATCGACGATGACGCCCGAACCGGCGCTGGCCACTTCCCGCGAGCGGCCCTGACCCTCGGGAATGCCGAAGAAGCGGCGAAACATCTCGTCGCCGTAGACGGACGGCGCGTCGACGGTCTGGCTGACGCGAATGTTGACGACCGCCGGCGCAACGCGTTTGACGATCGGTGCCAGGCTCGGAAGCGGCTGGCCTTCGACGGTATCCGGCAGTGCCGCATTTCCGGCGCCCAGCAGGGACAGGAGCAACGTTGCCGTCAGCAGGCGGGTAGGAATTCGCATGGTCCGGGTTTCCTCGATCGGTTCGTGGCAGATTGCGGCCGGCCGGCGCGGCCACCACCGGTGACCATCATAGCCTGTCTGGCTGAGGACCGGGGTCGGCAGGCAAAAGTTCCTTTTCCGTTCGCAGGCTGACGCCCGGCACCTGTGATGGATGCCGGGCGCCGGCAAATCGTCGCGCGGTGTTGGAAATGTGCGCGATCAGCGCGTCTCGACCGTGATGCGGCGCGCCTGCACCTGCGGCTGCTTCGGAATCACGACTTCGAGAATGCCGTTCGTGCTTTTCGCCGTGATGGCGTCGGGATTCGCCGAGTCCGGCAGCGTGAAGCGGCGGTAGAATTTGCCGCTCATGCGCTCGAGGCGACGCACGCCTTCGGCCTCACTCGAGGACTCGTGATGGCGCTCGCCGGATACGCTCAAGACGCCGTTCTCCATGTTCACCGAAATGTCCTCGGGCTTGACGCCCGGCACATCGGCGCGGAGCACGAACTGGTCTTTTTCCTCAACGATGTCCACGGCAGGAATCCAGTCCGCGACGCTGTATTCGTCGTCGCTCCCGGCGGCGGCGAAGCGGCGACCGGCGATCTGGTCTAAGTCCCTGTGCAGCCGGTCGATCAGGTGCCAGGGTTCGAATCGGGTAACGTTCATTGCAATCTCCTCGCAGGCGGTTTTCGGAGCATCGCGAACTGCACGTGCGACACTCCGGTTTGAGCGCTGAAATAGGGCCGGAAAATGGCGTTTCAAGCCGCCGAGATCGCCTTGAATTTGCACAAAAATCGGTACTCGTACGGGCTTTTTTTCTTTAACGTAATGCCACTAGATATTGTGCTTCGTGAATTTCACATTAGTGTCATTTTTTTTTCGAAGAATTTAATGCAGATTTTCCAGTTATTATTATAAGTTATTGTTTTTTATAAATATAAAGCCTGGGAAAAAAATCGATTCGACCCTTGACAGTCGCCGGTTGCAGGCATAATCTTGTGCCTTCGCAAGCACAACATCTTGTGCCTGCGGTAAAGCAAAAGAGCACCCGTTTTGGGCACTTGCCGTAAAAAAATCGAATGCGGCAAGCGGGGGTCTTTTCGCCCTTTGAAAGAGTTGCGCGGCGGGGCGTTCCAGGGCGAAAAAGCGGCGTTTCGGGACTCTAAGGGAATAAGGCTCGAGGACACGTTTAGGGAGTCGGGGACCAGATGAAGTCCGCAGTCAATCTTCAAGCAAAATCTGTTACGGAAATCTCCTTTCAACCGGCGTCGCTGGATATCTGGCGAGCGAAGTACCGGCTGTGCGCGAAGAACGGCACCGTCGTCGACGAAACCATCGACGACACCTACAAGCGCGTATCGCGAGCGCTGGCCGACGTCGAACCGCCTGCGATGCGCGAGGAATGCTACGAGCAGTTCCTGTGGGCGCTGCGCTCGGGCGCGATACCGGCGGGGCGCATCATTTCCAATGCCGGTGCGCAGGAGCACAAGCCCGCAACCTCGACCATCAACTGCACCGTGTCCGGCACCGTCGCCGACTCGATGGACAACATCCTGAACAAGGTCCACGAGGCGGGGCTGACCCTGAAAGCAGGCTGCGGCATCGGCTACGAATTCTCGACGCTGCGGCCGAAAGGCGCCTACGTTACCGGCGCCGGTGCGTACACGTCCGGCCCGCTGTCGTTCATGGATATCTACGACAAGATGTGCTTCACCGTGTCGTCGGCCG
>CALKYK010000338.1 GCA_938003715.1 uncultured Gammaproteobacteria bacterium | reverse complement strand
CCGTCTGCTTTGTGCCCCGGACATCCCGCGCGCCGCTGAAAGCACGACGACTGCGGGCGTCGTCGCCGGACGATTCCTGCAGGGTGCGGGGGCGATCTCGGCGACGCTGTCCGCGTTGCTGGCCGATGCCACTCGCGACGAGATGCGCACGCGGTCGATGGCAATGCTCGGCATCGGAATCGGGTTGTCGTTCGTACTTGCGCTGGTCTGCGGCCCGCTGCTGGCGTCGGCGTATGGTGCCCGGACTCTTATTTACATTGCCGCCGGCCTGGCCGTCGTTGCCGGGCTGCTGCTCGTGCTGCTGCCGCGCGGCATCGAACGCCCGATGACACGGCGCCGGATGCCGCTGTCCGCCGCGATCCGCCCGGATCTCGTGCGGCTCGACGTTTACGTGTTTCTCCTGCATGCATTACTGACGGCCAGCTTTGTCGCGCTGCCATTCCTGTTGCAGGGCCGGCTCGGCCTGCCGCTCGTTTCTCACTGGAAGGTATACGTTGCGGCGATGGCCGCGTCGCTGCTTGCGACGGTGCCTCTGATCGTTGCCGACGAACGGCAAAGCAAGGGAGCGACGTTTGCGTTGGCCGTACTGCTGGTGCTCGGCGGACAGGCGATGTTGGCATTCACCGCCACGGACGTCTTCAGTGCATTCGTGGCGCTCGCGCTGTTTTTCGGCGGCTTCAATTTCCTCGAGGCCGCGCTGCCGGCGCGCCTGTCGATACGCGCAGTCGGCACGTTGCGGGGCGCCTCGCTCGGCATCTTTTCGAGCGCCCAGTTCCTCGGCGCCTTCGCCGGTGGCCTGCTGGGCGGGTGGCTGCTCGCGGGCGGCAATCCCGGCGCGGTGTTCCTCGTTTGCGCACTGCTGGCGCTCACCTGGCTCGCGCTGCTGAACGTGGGTCCGGGCCGCGACTGAGGCCGGCAAAATCGGCTGAACCTGCCGGAATTGAGGTGGCATTCGGCCCGCCAGCGCCTACAATATGCTCCCCCCGCATCATCGGGTTCGACAGATCAATAACTTAACAGGGGAAACGTATGGCCCGCGGCGTCAACAAAGTCATCATCGTCGGTAATCTCGGTAACGATCCGGATACCCGCTACATGCCGAGCGGCCAGGCCGTGACGAATCTCTCCGTCGCCACGAACGAGTCGTGGAAGGACAAGCAGTCCGGCGAGCAGAAGGAACGCACCGAGTGGCATCGCGTCGCGATGTTCGGCCGCCTTGCCGAAATCGCGGCGGAGTATCTGCGCAAAGGGTCCCAGGTGTACATCGAGGGCAAGCTGCGCACCCGCAAGTGGCAGGACCAGAACGGCAACGATCGCTGGACGACGGAAATCATCGCCGACGAGATGCAGATGCTCGGTGGCCGCACCGGCGCCGGCGCACCGGCAATGAGTTCCGGGGTCGGCGATTCCGGGCCGCCGCCGGGGCCGCCCCAGGGCGGGGGCAGCTCGCGTAGCAGCAGCAATGACGACTTCGACGACGACATTCCTTTTTGAAAATGACTCGGGCGGCGCGATACGTCGTTAAAAGCCGACGCGAAATGCTCATGTACTTAACGTGTACACTCCGCTTTCGCGTCGACTTTTGCCTCGTCTCGCATCCACCCGAGCCATTTTGAATATTAGCTGTAATCGATTGCTCGAACCATGACAGCCAAGCTCTACATCCGCACCATGGGCTGCCAGATGAACGAGTATGACTCGGAAAAGATGGCGGACGTGCTGCGCGCATCGCACGGCTACGAGTTGACGAAGGTCGCCGAGGAGGCCGACCTGCTGCTCGTCAACACCTGCTCGATACGCGAGAAAGCGCAGGAAAAGGTTTTCTCCGAACTCGGCCGCTGGCGGGCATGGAAGGAAAAGCGTCCAGACATCCTGATCGGCGTCGGAGGCTGCGTCGCGAGCCAGGAGGGCGAGGGCATACGCGGCCGAGCGCCGTTCGTCGACCTGGTGTTCGGGCCGCAGACACTGCATCGCCTGCCGCAGATGGTAGACAGCGTCAGAAAAGACGGGCGCGCCGTCGTCGACGTGTCGTTCCCCGAAATCGAGAAGTTCGACCGCCTGCCCGAACCGCGGGCCGAAGGCCCGACCGCGTTCGTGTCTGTCATGGAAGGCTGCAGCAAATACTGCTCGTTCTGCGTCGTGCCGTACACGCGCGGCGAGGAGATCAGCCGTCCGTTCGACGACGTCATTGCCGAGGTGGCGACGCTCGCGGCGCAGGGTGTGCGCGAGGTCAACCTGCTCGGGCAAAACGTCAATGCGTATCGCGGCCCGATGCACGACGGCCGCATCGCCGACCTCGCAACGCTCATCTATTACATCGCCGCCATCGAGGAAGTCGGCCGCATTCGTTTCACGACCTCGCACCCGGTCGAGTTCACCGACAGCCTGATCCAGGCTTACGCCGAGGTACCGAAGCTCGCGAACTACCTGCACCTGCCGGTGCAGCACGGTTCGGATCGCGTGCTGGCGCGAATGAAGCGCGGCCATACCGCGCTCGAGTACAAGCAGAAGATTCGCAAACTCCGCGAGGCGCGACCCGACATATCGCTGTCCTCCGATTTCATCGTCGGTTTTCCCGGCGAAACGGACGAGGATTTCGACGCCACGATGAAGCTGATCTAAGACGTCGGTTTCGACCAGTCCTTCAGCTTCATCTACAGCGCGCGGCCTGGGACGCCGGCGGCCGGATTTGCCGACGACACGCCGATGGACGTCAAGAAAGCACGCTTGCAGCGCCTGCAGGCGCGTATCAACCGGCAGGCGATGGCGATAAGACGCGACATGGTCGGCACGCAGCGTATCCTGGTCGAGAAGCCGTCGAAGAAAAGCCCGCGACAGCTCGCGGGACGCACCGAGAACATGCGCTGGGTGAATTTCGACGGCGACCTTGCGCTGATCGGCGAGTTCGTCGACGTCGTGATCACCGAGGCGCTGCCGAACTCGCTCAGGGGCCGCCTGTCCGGCGACCGCGCAGCGGCCTGAAAGCACCACGAAACAACGACTTGCGCGGCCACGGCGCGTGCCGGCCCGGGTCCGGTTTTGTGTGACGCGGCGGCTATACAGATGCCACGGGATCGCGGTAGGCTTGCGGCATCGACACTCCCTTTTTGCAAAGGCGTACCGACACAACATTGAATGCAACGCTAGTATCCCGGGACATCGTCCTGGAACCCGCCGACAACAATCGTCTCGCCAATCTTTGCGGTCAGTTCGATGAGCACCTGCGCCAGATCGAACGCCGCCTCAACGTCGAAATCGCCGGCCGCGGCAATCGCTTTCGCATCACCGGCAATGCCGGGGCCGCGCAGATCGGTACCGACGTGCTGCGTTCGCTGTTCGACCTGACCGACAGTGAGCGGCTCGATCCCGAGCGCGTACACGTTTGCCTCCAGGAGTCCGTGATGAACGATGCGCAAGCGGAAGCGGCCAACGTCGACATCGAGGACGACGCCGATTCGATCTACACGATTCACACGCGCAAGAAGACGGTACGCGCCCGCGGCGCCAACCAGCGCGCGTACCTGAAAAGCATTCGCGACAATGACCTCGCGTTCGGCATCGGGCCCGCCGGCACCGGCAAGACCTATCTGGCCGTGGCAAGTGCGATCGACGCGCTGGAGACCGAACAGGTGCGGCGCATCGTACTGGTGCGCCCGGCCGTCGAGGCCGGCGAGCGCCTCGGCTTTCTGCCCGGGGACATGTCGCAAAAGGTCGATCCATACCTGAGGCCGATGTACGACGCCCTGTTCGACATGCTCGGACCCGAGCACGTCGGCCGCCTGATCGAAAAAAACGTCATCGAAGTGGCGCCGCTCGCGTTCATGCGCGGGCGTTCGCTGAACGATGCGTTCGTCATATTGGACGAGGCGCAGAACACCAGCGTCGCTCAGATGAAGATGTTTCTGACCCGTATCGGCTTCGGTTCGCGCTCGGTCGTCACCGGTGACGTGACGCAGATCGACCTGCCGACGGGCCAGCAGTCGGGCCTGCGGAACGCCGTCGATATTTTGAAGGACGTGCGCGGCGTCGCTTTCACCTATTTCACGCCCAACGACGTCGTTCGCCACGAACTGGTGCAGCGTATCGTCGAGGCCTATGAAGCAGACGGCAACGGCGGCAACCGCTGAGGGCGGCATGGAGCGTGTGTCCGTCGACGTGCAGCGGCCCTGCGATGCGGGCCACGCACCGGACGACGGGACCATCGCCGCGCTGATTGGCGACGTCATCGACGCGACGGGGGAGCCTGGCCGACACTACGAAGTATCGGTGCGTCTGGTCGACGAGGCCGAAAGCCGCGACTTGAACGCGCGCTATCGCGATCGAGATCGCCCGACCAACGTGCTGTCATTTGCCGCATACGACGATCCCGTGCCGCTGCCCGACGACGCGACCGTGCCGCTGGGAGACGTCGTAGTTTGCGTGCCGCTGGTGGCGCAGGAAGCCGACGAACAGCAGAAAACGGTTCGCGACCACTGGGCGCACCTCGTCGTGCACGGCACGCTGCACCTCCTGGGCTACGACCACGAAAGTGACGAGGACGCGGCAGTCATGGAGGCGCTGGAAACGCGGCTGCTGGCAGAACGCGGCGTGCCCGATCCGTACGCGGCCCTGTGACAGTCATGCCCGGACCGATGGCAGCGAGCTGCTACAATACGCCGGCGTGCGTTCCCGCGGCACGTCACGACCGAACCTTACCCAGACGAGGCAATGAACGACAAACCGCCCAGTAGTAACGGCTCGGGGAAAATCGGCGTTTTCAGGCGAATGCTAAGAGCCATTCGCGCCGAACCCCTGAGTCGAGACGACATCCAGGAAATTCTGCAGGACACGGACGGTGTCCTGGAACCCGACGAGAAAGAAATGCTGTCCGGCGTGCTCGAGGTCTCCGAGACGCAGGTGCGCGAGGTCATGGTTCCGCGCTCACAGATGGTCGTGATCGAGAAGGACATGAGCGTGAAGCAGATGCTCGAGGTCATCATCGAGTCCGGACACTCGCGCTTCCCCGTCGTCGGCGAGGACCGCGACCAGATCCTGGGCATTTTGCTGGCAAAGGACCTGCTGCGCTACTTCGGCGACAGCGAGCAAAAGGAGCTGCGTATTTCCGACTACCTGCGCCCGGTTTCGGTGATACCCGAGTCGAAGCGCCTGAACGCGCTGCTCAAGGAGTTTCGCGATAGCCATAATCACATGGCGATCGTCGTCGACGAGTACGGCGGCGTGTCCGGGCTGCTCACGATCGAGGACGTGCTCGAGGAAATCGTCGGCGAAATTGATGACGAGCACGACCCGGAAGAGTCCGACTACATCGAGCCGTCGACGGACGAGGTGGGACGGCCTTGCTTCGCCGTGCGTGCCCTGACGCGTATAGAGGACTTCAACGAATTCTTCGGCTGTGAGCTCACCGAGGAAGAGGATTTCGACACCATCGGCGGGCTGGTCATGGCCGAGCTCGGTCGACTGCCCCGGCTCGGCGAAACGGTACGCCACGGCGGCTTCGAATTCGTCGTGACCCGCGCCGACAGGCGGCGCATCGAAATGCTGCAGGTCAAGCGCATCGCGGAAGAACCGGTCGTCAGCCAGATCAGTTGATGCCGGCGGCCGACAAAGTCCTGGCGCGCCTGTCGGTTCGACCATGGCTGCTCCGCCTCACGGCGTTCGCGAACGGCGGGCTGCTCATGCTGTCGTTTGCGCCGGTCGGCTGGTTCCCGCTGGCGCTCGTCCTGCTGCTGCCGTTTCTTGCCGTCACCCTCGAGCTGCCGCCGCGCCTCGCAATGCGCTACGGTTTCTGGTTCGGCTGCGGACTGTTCCTGACCGGCACCTACTGGCTGTACGTTTCCGTTCACGTGTTCGGCCAGGCGCCGCTCGCGATCGCGATATTCCTGATGCTGGCGCTGGTGCTGATAATGGCGCTGTACTACGCGGGCACCGGCTGGCTGATCGCGACGCTGAGTCACGCTCGCCCGGCCTGGCTGGTCGCAATTGCGCCGGCGACCTGGGTGGCGGTGGAATGGCTGCGCGGCTGGTTCCTCACCGGGTTCCCGTGGATGACCGTCGGCTACGGGCAGATCGACGCGCCCCTCGCAGGCTTCGCGCCCCTGCTTGGCGTCTACGGGGTGTCGCTGGCTACGGTGATTTCTGCTGCAGCGCTGGTCGCCGCGGTGCGCATTTCGGATGGTCGTCGGTTCGTTTGCCTGGCCGTGGCGGTGGCGCCGTGGCTGGCAGGATACGGCCTCGAGCGCCTGTCCTTTACGGAAACGGCGGGGCCGCCTGTTA
>CALKYK010000337.1 GCA_938003715.1 uncultured Gammaproteobacteria bacterium | reverse complement strand
CGCCTCCGCCTCGGTTATCGCGCCTTCCTGTATCAGTACCTCGACGTGGCTGTGGTCACGGGAACGAGTAACGAGCCTGCCGTTGCGCATCTGGTAGATGCGGCTGTCGCCGATGTGCGCCCACCAGCAGCCCGATTCCTGCACCATGCAGATCGCGCAGGTCGCTCGCGGGCGAAAGTCGACAGCGAGATCGGCGCCGAGCTTGACGACCTCGTCGTGCGCTCGCGACAGCGCCATGTAGAGAAAGCCCTGCGGGTCGAAGACCGGCAGCGGCGTGGCGGTGAACATTTCCTGCACGACCTTGAGGCCGGTTTCCGCCGCGAGTGCACCATCCGCATGGCCGCCCATGCCGTCGAAAACCAGCATGATCGCGGCCTGGTCGGCGACGACGACCGCTGCCCGGTCCTGGTTGTCCTTGCGGTCTCCGAGCGCAGATACTTTTGCGTATTCGATTTTCATTGTATTAGGCCGGCGGCGCGCACGGCTGGCCCGACCCGGCCGGCCAGCTTAGAATATCCGCGCCATTTAGCAAAACCTGCACCCCATCCACATCGTATTTTTGATGCAGTATCGCAGCGCGCGGCGCATGCTGTCTGTGATCGGGGCATCGTTACGCGCAAGGAACTGCGGGAAGGACCAGGCATGTTGAACAGTATGACGGGCTTCGCCCGGGTCGCTACGGATACGCCGTTCGGCGGCCTGACCTGCGAGCTTCGCGCCGTCAATCATCGCTTCCTCGACATAGGCTTCCGCCTTCCCGACGAGCTGCGACCCAAGGAAATGGAGCTCAAGGCACGCGTCGGCGAAATGTTGAAACGCGGCAAGGTCGAGTGCGCGCTGCACCTGAAACGGGAGGCGAAAGGCTCAAGCGAACTGAAAGTGAACCGCGAACTCGCAGGGCAGATCGCAGCACGCGCGACCGAGGTCGCGGCGATTGTGGACAACACGCGCCCGATCGATCCCATCGACCTGCTGCGCTGGCCCGGCGTCATCGAGGAACCCGAAATCGACACCGAGCCGCTGTTCGAGGCGGCGGCGCAGCTGCTCGGCGAGGCACTGGATGCGATCGTTGCGATGCGCCGCGCCGAGGGCGAGCGTATCGCGGCGATGATCGACGCCCGCCTGGACGATATCGAAACGATCTCCGCCGCCGTTCGCAAACGCATGCCGGAAGTGCTCGACGCCACCCGCACCCGGCAGCGAGAGCGCCTCGCGAAGCTCGCCGTCGAGGCCGATCCCGAGCGCCTCGAGACCGAGCTTGCGCTCATCACCCAGAAACTCGATGTCGACGAGGAGCTGGACCGCCTCGACAGCCACGTCGAGGAAGTGCGCAACGTCCTGCGCGGCGACGAACCGGTCGGCCGGCGCCTGGACTTCCTGATGCAGGAGCTCAATCGCGAAGCCAACACGCTTGGCTCGAAGTCGGCGGATACCGAAACCACGCGCGCCGCGGTCGAGCTGAAAGTGCTGATCGAGCAGATGCGCGAGCAAATCCAGAACGTTGAATAAGGAAGCATCAAAAACGGGCAGGCTGTTCGTATTCGCCGCACCGTCCGGCGCCGGCAAGACCACGCTCGTGCACCGCATCGTCGAGCGCAACCCGGACCTCCGGTTCTCGATCTCCTACACGACGCGCCGCCAGCGAAGTACCGAGGTGGACGGGCGCGACTACTTTTTCGTCACGCCGGAAGCTTTCGCCGAACTGGAGCAGAACGGTGAGTTGCTGGAGTCCGCCGAGGTGTTCGACAACCGCTACGGCACCAGCCGCTCACAGGTCGAGGCCTATCTTGCCGCCGGCGACGACGTGCTGCTGGAGATCGACTGGCAGGGCGCGCGCCAGGTGCGCGAGTCGATGCCGGACTGCGTCTCGATTTTCATCCTGCCGCCCTCGCGGGACGAACTGGAGCGGCGCCTGCGCGGGCGCAGGACCGACAGCGATGCCGTCATCGCCCGCCGCCTGGCCGACGCCCTGGGCGACATGTCGCACTGGGACGAATTCGACTACGTCATCATCAACGACGACCTCGACGCCGCGGTCGAGGCGCTGCACGCGGTCATGAAAGGGGAAGGCGCGGAGAGCCGCAGCGACGACCCCGGCCTGCGCGAACGCATCGAAAAGATTGTGGCGTAGGGCGGTCCGGCTACGATAG
>CALKYK010000336.1 GCA_938003715.1 uncultured Gammaproteobacteria bacterium | reverse complement strand
ATGACCGGCTCGGACGCGAGCAGCGAACCGGCGAGTATCGGCAGCGCCGCGTTCTTCGCGCCGGATACCGAAATCGACCCGTCGAGCGGCGTGCCGCCGCGAATCAGCAGCCGGTCCAAGCCTCAGGCCCCGCTTTCAAGCTCGCTCCACTCCCCGCGCGTGTAGGCACGAATCGACATGGCGTGGATTTCGTTGCCCATGCGCGATCCCAGGCACTGGTAGACGAGCTGGTGGCGCGCCAGCGGCCGCTTGCCTTCGAACGCATCGCTGATGACGACCGCGGCGTAATGCGTATTGTCCTCGCTGACGATGCGCGCTTCGGCGCCGGCAAGGCCGTCCTCGATGAGTTTTCTGACGTCTTCGGGGTCCATGATCGATGTGTCCGGGCCCAGCCGCTGCCGGCCGGCGTTGGAAAAAGGCACGAAAGTGTAGCAAACCCGGAGCGCGCCGCATTGTGTATCATGCGGCCTCCCGAATCGATGTCCGGGACGAAGCCGCAGGCAAAAGCGGTATAGCCCGGATCACCACGCTTAACGAATGCTTGGCAATATTGCAGAGGTAGTCGTCGGCCTGCTCCTGTTGATCTGGGGTGCCGACCGTTTCGTCCACGGTGCCGCCGCAACGGCAAGAAATCTCGGCGTCTCGCCGCTGATGATCGGGCTGACGATCGTCGCGTGTGCCACCGCGGCACCCGAGATACTGGTGTCGATCGTTGCCGCGCTTCGCGGCGAGCCGGACCTCGCGGTCGGCAACGCACTCGGCTCCAACATTGCCAACATCGGGCTCGTGCTCGGCGCCGTCGCAATGATCAAGCCGATCGAGCTGAAATCGGCAACCTTGCGCCGCGAAATGCCGGCACTGCTCGCGGTGACGCTGCTGACCGTCGCACTGTTTCTCGATTCCTACCTGAGCCGCGTCGACGGCATCGTGCTGCTGATCGGCCTCGCGATCGTCATCATCTGGCTGATCCGGCTCGGCATGCGCACCTCGTCCAGCGATCCGCTGCAAATCGATTTTGAAGCGGAAATACCGATGAACGTGAGCCTGAAGGCCGCGATCGCCTGGCTCGTGGTCGGGCTGGTCGTGCTGCTGATCGGCGCCGACCTGCTGGTCGACGGCGCGATCGAACTCGCACGTGCGGCCGGCGTCTCGGAGATCATGATCGGCATTACGCTGGTCGCGCTCGGCACCAGCCTTCCGGAGCTCGCGGTGTCGGCGGTCAGCGCCTACCGCGGTGAATACGGTCTCGCCATCGGCAACATCGTCGGCTCGAACATTTTCAACCTGCTCGCTGTCGTCGGCGTCGCAGCGGCGATCCACCCGGCGGCGCTGCCGCCGAGCGTCCTGTCGCTGCACCTGTTCGTCATGGTCGCCTTCACGCTGGTGCTGTTCGCGATGACCTACGAATACGACGGCCGCGGTGAGATCACGCGCTACGAAGGTTTTGCGCTGACAGCGGCGTATTGCGGCTACATCACCTACATCGTGATGCAAAACGTTTAGAATCGGCGCTTGTCCCGGCAGCGGAGTGCTTGAAGTGACGGACATCTCGGACCAGGCGCTCCTCGAGCTTGCCGCCTCGGTGCTCGATATCGAATCGCGCGCGGTCAACGAGCTCAAATCGCGACTGGACGCGTCGTTCGCCGCAGCGTGCCGGCTGTGCCTGGAAACCGAGGGACGCGTCGTCGTCACCGGCATGGGCAAGTCCGGGCACATCGGCGGCAAGATCGCGGCCACGCTGGCCAGCACCGGTACGCCATCGTTTTTCATGCATCCGGCCGAAGCCAGCCATGGCGACCTCGGCATGATCACGCCGCACGATCTGCTGCTCGCCGTGTCCTACTCGGGAGAGACCCAGGAGGTTATTACGATCCTGCCACTCGTCAAACGCATGGGCGCGAAGCTGATTTCGTTGACCGGCAGGCGCGGCTCGACGCTCGCCACGACGGCCGACGTGCACATCGACGTCAGCGTCAGCGAGGAAGCCTGTCCGCTCAATCTCGCACCGACCGCAAGCACGACCGCAACGCTTGCAATGGGCGATGCACTCGCGGTTGCGTTGTTGAAGTGTCGCGGCTTTACCGCCGAGGATTTTGCGCTGTCGCACCCGAGCGGCAGCCTCGGCAAGCGGCTGCTGTTGAAGGTTGCGGACGTGATGCACACCGGGGACAAGGTGCCGGCAGTCGGCGTGGACGTCAGCGTCAGCGACGGCCTGCTCGAAATGACACAGAAGGGACTCGGCATGACCGCAATCGTGGACGACCAGCAGCGCATACTTGGCGTGTTCACCGACGGCGACCTGCGTCGCGCGCTCGATCGGGAAATCGACGTGCACCGAACGCCGATGCACGACGTCATGCACACAGGCTGCATCACGATCGGCCCGGGGGCGATGGCGGCCGAGGCCGTTCACGTCCTGGAGGAAAACAAGATCACCGCCCTCCTCGTCACGGACGATGACGAGCGTCTGATCGGGGCGCTGAACGTGCACGACCTGTTTCGCGCCGGCGTCATGTAGCGATGGCGCGGACGAACGGCATCCCGGGCGACACCGGACCGGTGGCATTCGACGTCGACGGCGTCTTCACGGACGGCCGCTTCTACCTGGCCGACGACGGAACCGAAACGAAGGCTTTTCACACCCAGGACGGCTACGGCGTGCGGCGGCTGTTGCAGGCCGGCCTCGCGGTTGCCGTGATCAGCGGCCGCGAATCGGGCGCGGTCTCGCGGCGCATGGCGGAGCTCGGCGTCGAGCACGTCATCCAGGGATGCGACGACAAGGTCGCAGCGTTCGAACGGCTGCTCGACGAACTCGGCATCGCGGCCGCGCAGGCAGCCTACGCCGGCGACGACATCCCGGACCTGCCGCTGCTCGGCCGGGTCGGCCTGCCGATCGCCGTTGCCAACGCTGTCGACGAGGTTCGCGCCGCTGCGGCGTTCGTCACGCAGGCTCGCGGCGGCGCCGGCGCCGTGCGCGAGATCTGTGACGCGATCGTCTCGGCGCGGTCGGGCGACAAGATCAGGAACGCATGAATACGCGCAACCTGGTCACGATCGTGCTGTTGCTCGGGGCCGCTTTCGGCAGCTGGTACCTGGCTCGTTCGCTGCAGCCGGACGAAGTCGTGCAGACCGTATCGGGATCGAGGCTGAGCGGGTTTTACCTGCGCTCGGCCCGCATCCTCGGCACCGACGACGAGGGGCGCTGGCTGTACGAGATCGAGGCCGAGTTCGCCGAGCAGCAGCCGAACAACGACATCGAAATGACCAACGTGCGCATCCGCTATTCTGCGGGCGCCGAGGTGCCATGGATGATCGACGCGGACGCGGCCACGATCCGCGACGCGGCCAGCGTGCTGACGCTGCGTGGACATGTCGTGGCAGTCAGCAACGAGGGCTTTGCCGGACAGGTCACGGAAATCCGCACGCCGTACCTCGAAATTGACCCGGATAACTACCAGGCCGCGACCGACGAACGGGTGCAGATACGCATCGGCGCGCGCAGCCTGACGGCCACCGGCATGCTAGCATTGCTGCGGGAAAACCGACTCACGCTGAAATCCAACGTAAGCGGCAAGTTCGTTCCGTGAGTGCCGCCAGACCTGCCATGATCCATCGCATCCTCCTGCTCGTTTCGCTCGCGTTCGCCGCGCAGTTCGCCTGGTCGCAGAGCGCCGACCTGCGCCTGCCGATATCGCTGGACGCCGACTCGACCGACTACGACGGCAAGAGCTCGATGCTGATGTTTCGCGGACTGCGGCTGACGCAGGGCAGCATCGGCGTCGTGGCCGACGAAGGCCGCGCCAGCAAGCTCGACTTCGAGGACAGCGTCTGGCACTTCTCCGGAAACGTCGTCATCGACACCGACAACGGTCGCATCGAGAGCGAAAGCGCCGACCTGCGCTTCGCCGGGCACCAGCTACGCCACGCGACGATCACCGGCGCGCCGGCGACCTTCGAAATGCGCCGCCCGGGCAGTGACGAAATCACCTACGCGCAGGCGAACAATCTTTCCTACGATTTCGGCCAGGGCGTCGTCGAGTTCACCGGCCAGGCGCAGATTACCGAGGGCGGCAACCAGATTGCGAGCACCTACCTGGTCTACAACATCCGCGAACAGCGGATCCAGGCATCGTCGGGCGGCAACGGTGAGCCCAAGGTGCGCATCACCTACACGCCGGGCACCGATGCAGCGCCGGAGGACGCGGCCGCAGAGGACGACGCGGAGCCCGACGAAGACATTCCGGAGGGACCCGGAGAAAGCGGCACATGAGTATTCTGAGCGTTCAGGATATCTCCAAACGATACAAGTTCCGCGAAGTCGTCAAAGGCATCTCCCTCGAAATAACCAGCGGCGAGGTCGTCGGGTTGCTGGGGCCGAACGGTGCCGGCAAGACCACGGCCTTTTACATGATCGTGGGCCTGATCGCCTGCGACCGTGGCCGCATATTGCTCGACGGGCAGGACCTGACGGCGCTGCCGATGCACAAGCGCGCCGGACTCGGGCTGGGCTACCTGCCCCAGGAAGCGTCGATATTTCGCAAGCTCACGGTCGAGCAAAACATCCTGGCGATTCTCGAAAACCGCGATGACCTGGACCGCAGCGGTCGCGAAAGCGAACTCGACAAGCTGCTCGAGGAGCTGCACGTTGCGCACGTCCGAACCAGCCTCGGCATCAGCCTGTCGGGCGGCGAACGGCGCCGCGTCGAGATCGCCCGCGCACTTGCGGCCAATCCCCGCTTCGTGCTGCTCGACGAACCGTTCGCCGGCGTCGACCCGATCTCCGTCCTCGACATCCAGCGCATCATCCGCCACCTGTCCGATCGGGAAATCGGCGTGCTGATTACTGACCATAATGTCAGGGAAACACTGGGCATCTGTAAAAGGGCCTATATCCTGAACGACGGCACCCTGATAGCTTCGGGCAGTCCCGAGGAGATTCTGGAAAATCAGCACGTTCGGGAAGTGTATCTCGGACAGGAATTCAAACTCTGAGCCAGAATCCCTGACAAGTGATACATTATTGGCAGGCGCGCGGCCGGGGGGCCGCTGCGTCGCTGGGCACGGGGATTTGGGCAAATCGATTCGTAGATGTTGAAACCTTCGCTTCAACTCAAGCTCGGACAAACGCTGACGATGACGCCGCAATTGCAGCAGGCGATTCGCCTGTTGCAGCTGCCGGTCCTCGATCTCACGGCCCAGATCCAGGACGCGCTGGAAGAGAACATCATGCTGGAGATCGAGGATCTCCCCGATGTGCCCAAGACCAGCGCCGAGTCGACGGCGGAAATCGAGACGATCAAGGCAGAGGACAGCTGGCGTTCGAACTCGATGGAACGCATCCAGGACGGCGGCTGGAACGGCGAAGGCAAGCCGATCACCGAGTTTGCGGACCAGAGCGGGCAGACGCTGCGGGAACACCTGCTGTGGCATCTCGAGCTGGAGGATTTCACGCCCAGGCAGGCGCTGATCGGCGAGGCGCTGATCGACGCCATCAACGACGACGGCTACCTGACCGCCGAGCTCGAGGAAATCCGCGACTGCATCGCCGACGAGGCGGGCATCACGCTCGACGAGGTCGAGGAGACGCTGGCGAAGGTGCAGCGGCTCGACCCGGTGGGTGTCGGTGCGAGGTCGCTCGCCGAATGCATCATCCTGCAGCTGAACCAGCTCGAACCGTCAACGCCCGGCGTCGAGCTCGCCATTCGCATGGCGAGCGAACACCTGAACCTGATCGCAAGCCGGGAGTACGGCGAAATACGCCGGGCGCTGCGCACCTCGGAGGAGGATTTCGACGACGCGCTGGCGCTGGTCAAGGGCTGCAATCCCAAGCCCGGCCTCGCCGTCAGCCCGGCCGCCGCCGAGTACGTCGTGCCCGACGTGTTCGTGCGCAAGGTCGACGGCCGCTGGCAGGTCGAAATCAGCGCCTCGGGCATTCCGAAGCTGTCGGTGAACCAGCAGTACGCGAAGCTATTGCGCGGCAACGGGGATCACGCGGCGCTGCGCACGCAGCTGCAGGAGGCGAGATGGCTGGTGCGATCGCTCGAAATCCGTAACGAAACGCTGCTCAAGGTCGCGACCTGCATCGTGTCCCGACAGCGCGAATTCCTCGAGCAGGGCGAGGAGGCGATGAAGCCGCTGGTCCTGCGCGACGTCGCGGAAGCGATCGGCATGCACGAGTCGACGATCTCCCGCGTCACGACGAACAAGTACATGCACACGCCGCGGGGCGTTTTCGAATTCAAGTATTTCTTTTCCAGTCACCTGTCGACGGTTAATGGCGAGGAACAGTCGTCGACCTCCGTGCGCGCCAAAATCAAGAAGCTCGTCGGCGCGGAAAACCCGGCCAAGCCGCTGTCGGATTCGAAAATCGCGAAAATGCTCGGCGAAGAAGGCATTTCCGTTGCCAGGCGCACGGTCGCCAAGTATCGCGAAGCGATGAAGATACCGTCGTCCAGCGAGAGAAAGGTTCGTAAACCCCGTTGACCAGAGTGGTCAGCCAACCAACCAGAGGAGTCGCAATCGAAAACCGCAGTACC
>CALKYK010000335.1 GCA_938003715.1 uncultured Gammaproteobacteria bacterium | reverse complement strand
GGTCGTACTGGTCAGAGCTGTGGAGGGTCGGGCGCGGCGACAGCGTAGGATTCCGGGGTGGGTGTAACTTGGCGACGCGACGATAGCCGGCCGCAAAGACGATCACGCAGCCGCTGAAGCAGATCGCGTCATAGCCGTCCGCGACGCGCGTCAGCACGCCATCGAATACGGCATCGCGGCGGATTCTCTGTGCGATGTCGATCGACGCATCGGCGTCGCCGCCGCGGGAATCGAGTGCGAGCACCGATACGCTGTGACCGCGCAGCGACACCTCGTTCGCGACCGACATGAAGTAGGCGGCGCCCGCGCGGTTGATGGTGCCGGTCAGGCGCAGTATCACGCGGCAACCGCGGCCGAATCGGCCCGCGTCCTGCACGAGGTACTCGTCGCCGGAGGCGTGCCAGTCGCAGGCCGCTGCAGCGGCCGGCTGCGTGTAGTCGGCCTGCAGGTAAAGAGACGTTCGCGGCGCGCCGGCCAGCACGTCGTACTGCTGCGCCGCGACCGCAAGCGCCATGCCGAGCAACGCGCCAGCCAGCGCGAGGCGCATCATTCGCGCAGCGGCTCGCACACTTCGAGGCCGTCCGTGTAGCGTCGTCCCTTGTCGACGTACACCGCCGCCGCCTGCGACAGGGCCTCGAGTTCCCCGGGCTCGAGCTCGCGGGCGATGCGTGCCGGCGCGCCGACGATCAGCACGCCGTCGGGAAAAGACTTGCCCTCGGTCACGAGCGCGTGTGCGCCGACGACGGAACGGCGGCCGATGCGCGCTTCGTTCATGATTGTTGCACCTATGCCGACCAGGCTGTCGTCGCCCACGGTACAGCCGTGCAGCATAGCCAGGTGTCCGACCGTGACGCGGTCGCCGACCGTCAGCGGCATGCCCGGGTCAGTGTGCAGCACGGCGCCGTCCTGCACGTTGCTGTCGCAGCCGATCACGATGTCGTCGTTGTCACCGCGAAGCACTGCGCCGAACCAGACGCTGGCATTCGCTTTCAGGCGGACGCTGCCGACCAGCATCGCGTTGTCAGCGACGTACTGACCCTCGCCCTCGAAGACCGGCCGGCGTTCGCCGAGCCGCAAGATCACTTCGCCTGCGCCTGCTTCGCGACCGCCTCGGCCGCGGCGGCAATCGCATCGGCGTCGCCGAGAAATTCGCGCGACACGGGCGCCAGGTCATCGTCGAGCTCGTACGCGAGCGGCACGCCGGTCGGAATATTGAAGCCGGTGATCTCGTCGTCGGAGACGCCGTCCAGCATCTTGACCAGCGCGCGCAGGCTGTTGCCGTGCGCGGCGACCAGTACGTCCCGGCCGGCAGCGAGTTCCGGCGCGATGCGCTCCTCCCAGCACGGCCGTACACGATCGAGGGTCGTCTTCAGGGACTCCGTCGCGGGCAGCCCCGCGATGCCGGCGTAGCGCGGATCGTGCGCGGGATGCCGGGAATCGCTCTCCTCGAGTTCCGGCGGCGGTGTCGCGTAGCTGCGGCGCCAGATGTGGACCTGGTCGTCGCCGTACCTGGCCGCGGTTTCGGCCTTGTTCAGCCCCTGCAGCGCGCCGTAATGACGTTCGTTCAGGCGCCAGTCGCGAATCACCGGAATCCACATGCGGTCCATCTCGTCGAGCATGATCCACGGGGTGCCGATCGCGCGTTTCAGCACCGACGTGTAGGCGACGTCGAATTCGTAACCGAGTTCCCTTAGCAGGCGGCCTGCTTCACGTGCCTCGGCGATTCCCTGTTCGGTCAGGTCGACGTCCGTCCAGCCGGTGAACAAATTCTTCAGGTTCCAGTCGCTCTGCCCGTGACGGCAAAGCACGAGTTTTCCGGGCATCGTTGCTGCCCCTCCGGGGTTTTATCGGGCTTCGGTGAGTTTGCGCAGTTCCTGCGCGGCAACCGACATCGTGGCGAAATCGATGTCCCCGCGCAGCTGCATTTCGGCAAGTATGGTATCGAACTTCTTCAACGCTGCCGCGTTTTTCTTCTCCCAGCGTTCGAAGACGGTCTCCGGTTTTTGCCGTTTCGCGGACGCCAGCAGGTGCGTCGCGAACTCGCGCCGGATCCGGTAGAAGTCGTCACGCAGGTTGCTCCGCGCCAGCGCCTGCCAGCGACCCTCGACTTCCAGGTTTTCGACGCAGCGATTCATCCAGACGATGCCGAGCCGGTCGCTCAGCTGTGAGTACATGCGCGCGGTAGCGAACACTTCGCGCTCGTGCGCTTTCGCGAGATCGGCGATGTCGAGCCCGCCGCGGGTGAGCAGCAGCGCCGCCATTTGTTTGGCGAGTTTTTCCGGCACGCCGTGCGCGATATGCTCGTCGGCCGCCTTGCGCTGGCGCTCTTTGGCGGGCCCGATGACGATCGACAACGCCCGACTGTAGATTGTCGCCATGCCCTTGTTCAGGTGCTCGACGGCCGAAACGATGTCGAGGCTGTCGCCGAACCTTTCGATCAGCCAGTAGCAGGCATGGCGCAGTATCCGGCCCACCTCGAACATCATCGACTGCTGCAGCGTCGCCGGTATCTTGTTGTCCAGCGCCTCGATCGTGCGCCAGATCTCGCTCGCCTGGCACACCTCGCGGGCGACGACGTAGGCACGCGCTATGGTCACGATGTTCGCGCCGGTATCGGCCTGGATGCGCTTGACGAACACCGGGCCCATGCGGTTGACGATGTTGTTGGCGATCAGGGTCGCCAGTATTTCCCTGCTCAGGCGGTGGCCCGGAATCAGGTCGCTGTAGCGTCGACGCAGCACCGCGGGGAAGTAGCGCTGCGGGTCCGTGGTCAGGAAATCGTCGAGCGCCTGGTCGGAGCGCTCGAGGCCGTTGTACAGGTCGATCTTCGCGTAGCTGAGCACGACTGCGAGTTCCGGCCGGGTCAGGCCCTGCTGGCGCTGGCGGCGCTCCTCGATCTCCACCTCGTCGGGCAGGAACTCGAGGTGACGGTCGAGCAGGCCGGTTTTTTCCAGTTCCGTAATGACCCGCGCGGCTTCCGCAAGCCGTTCCCGCGCGCGCGCCTCCATCATG
Organism: uncultured Gammaproteobacteria bacterium; assembly: GCA_938003715.1. Classification (GTDB taxonomy): domain Bacteria; phylum Pseudomonadota; class Gammaproteobacteria; order Steroidobacterales; family Woeseiaceae; genus SZUA-117. The sequence continues at coordinate 3,383 of CALKYK010000335.1, read as the reverse complement.
CTGATCGACTGCGTCTGCAGGTAGTTGTTGCGCAGCACGAAGGCGGCAACGTCATCGGTCATCTCGGCGAGCAACTTGTTGCGCGCGTTGCGCGTCAGGCGGCCGTCTTTCTCCGCAGCGCCGAGCAGAATCTTGATGTTGACCTCGCGGTCGGAGCTGTCGACGCCCGCCGAGTTGTCGATGAAATCGGTGTTGATGCGTCCGCCGTTCAGGCTGTACTCGATGCGCGCCCGCTGCGTCAGCCCGAGATTGCCGCCTTCACCGATGACCTTGCAGCGCAGCTCGTTGGCATTGACGCGTACCGCATCGTTGCTGCGATCGCCGACGTCCGCGTGACTTTCCGTGCTGGCCTTTACATAGGTGCCGATGCCGCCGTTCCACAGCAGGTCCACGCGCATGCGAAGGATGGCGCGGATCAGGTCGAGCGGCTGCATCGACGTATCGCTCGTGTCGAGCATGCGGCGCACTTCCGGGCTCAGCTTGATCTGCTTCGCCTGCCTCGAGAACACGCCGCCGCCCTTCGATATCAGCTCCTCCTTGTAGTCTTCCCAGCTCGTGCGTCCCTTGCGGAACAGGCGCTGGCGCTCGCGGTAGCTCGCGGCCATGTCCGGGTCCGGGTCGAGGAAAATGTGCAGGTGATTGAACGCGGCGACGAGACGGATTTTCTTCGACAGCAGCATGCCGTTGCCGAATACGTCTCCGCTCATGTCGCCGATGCCGGCGACCGTGAACGGGTCCTTCTGCGTATCGACGCCCTGTTCGCGGAAATGGCGCTTGACGGCTTCCCAGGCGCCGCGCGCCGTGATGCCCATCTTCTTGTGGTCGTAGCCGGCCGAACCGCCCGAAGCGAACGCGTCGTCGAGCCAGAAGCCGTAGTCCGCCGACAGCCCGTTGGCGATGTCGGAAAACGTCGCGGTTCCCTTGTCGGCGGCAACGACGAGATACGGGTCGTCGCCGTCGCGGCGAACAACGTCGTTCGGCGGCACCACTTTGTCGTCGACGACGTTGTCGGTGATGTCGAGCAGCCCGGAGATGAAGATCTTGTAGCAGGCGATGCCCTCGGCCATGATCGCCTCGCGATCGCCGCCGCTCGGCAGGTGTTTCGGGAAGAAACCGCCTTTTGCACCGGTCGGCACGATGACGGTGTTCTTGACCACCTGCGCCTTCATCAGGCCGAGCACCTCGGTGCGAAAGTCCTCGCGCCGGTCCGACCAGCGGATGCCGCCGCGCGCGATGTCGCCGCCTCGCAGGTGCACGCCTTCCACGCGCGGCGAGTAGACGAAAATTTCGTACTTCGGCCGCGGCCGCGGCGCTTCGGGGAGCTTGGACGGAGACAGCTTGATCGATATGCAGGGCTTCGGCCGACCCTCGGCGTCACGCTGGAAATAGTTCGTGCGCAGCGTGGCGCGGATCGCGCCCGCAAACGCGGACAGGATGCGGTCTTCGTCCAGGCTGCGTGCGCGCGCGACGCCGCGCGAAACGGCGGCGCTGACGGATTTCTGCTCCTCCTCACGATCCTTTTGCCTGATCGAGGGGTCGAACTGCAGTTCGAACAGGCGCACCAGCAGGCACGCGATCTCCGCGTAATCGGCCAGTACCTGCTCCATCAGGTTCTGACTGAATGGCAGGCCGAGCTGGAGGATGTACTTCGCGTAGCAGCGAATCAGCGATGTCTGCCGCGGGTCGAGCCCGGCGGCTAGGATCAGCTCGTTGAAATTGTCGCTCTCGGATTCGGCGACCAGCGCCTGGCGAAATCCTTCCTGGAACCGGTGCGCGGCGGTGTCGAGATCGACCTCGTCGATATTGTCGAACTTGAGCTGGAAGTCCTGTATCCAGAACAGGTTTTCGTTGCGCAGCCGTACCCGGTACGGGCGCTCGCTGTAGACGGTGGCGCCGAGATCCTCGAGCAGCGGCAGGACACGTGACAGCGTGAGCGGATCGTCCTCGCGGAAGGTTCTGAAGTGCAGCGTGTCGTCCTCGGTGCCGGGCGGCCGGTGCAGGAGCAGGAAGTTCTCGTGCTCGCCCTTGCGCAGCCCGTCGATGCGCTTGACGTCGAGGCACGCAATCCGCGGCGGCGTGTCGCCCTCGTACGCGGGAGAAAAGCTTTCGCCGTACTCGCGAAACAGGGCAAAGCCTTCGTCCTGGCCGAACTTGTCGAGCAGCTGCTCGCGCAGGTGGTCGCGCCAGGTGACGACCGCGTCGGCGATCCGTTCCTCGATCTGGCGGATGCTGATGCGCGGGCGCTCGCGGTTGCCCGTGCGCACTATCGAATGCAGCCTTGCGAGCGGCGAATCGACGATCTGTACGCTCGAGTCGACCGAAATGCCCTGGAATTCCTCTTTCAGCACCTGCTCGACGCGCTGGCGGACCGCCGTCGTGTATTTTTCGCGCGGCACGTAGACGATGCAGGAGAAAAAGCGCTGGAATGCATCCCGGCGCACGAAAAGCTTGACGCGTTGCCGTTCCTGCAGGTTCAGGATGCCGATCGCGGTACGCACCAGGTCCTGCACACTGCTCTGGAACAGTTCGTCGCGCGGATAGCTGTCCAGGATGTGCAACAGCGCCTTGCCACGGTGGCCCGACGGATCGACCTGCGCGTGTTCCAGAACACGCTGCACTTTCAGTCGCAGAAGCGGGATGTTGCGCGGGTTTTCGCTGTACGCGACGGACGTGAACAGACCGATGAATCGTTTCTCGCCGATCGGCTTGCCGTTGACGTCGAAGACCTTGATGCCGATGTAGTCGAGGTAACTGTGACGGTGCACGGTCGAGCGGGAGTTGGCCTTGGTGATGATGATCCAGTCCCGCGAACGCGTGTGGCGCTGCATCAGCCGGGACAATTCGACCGTCTTGCCGCCGCGCTCGTCACTCGAGAGCACGCCGAGACCCGACCCCTTGACCGGCGACAGGAAGAGTTTCTCCTTGCGCTTCCTGAGCTTGTATTCGCGGTACCCGAGGTAGGTGAAATGATCGTCGGCCATCCATTGCAGCAGCGCATCGGTCTCCATGCGCACGGCGGGATCGGCGCCCATCGGACCCTGGTTCAGACTCGACGCGGCCTCGAGCATCTTGTCGCGCATCTTGCGCCAGTCGCGTACCGCGAGGCGTACGTCACTCAAGACCTTGGCGATTTCGTGCTCGAGCAGGTTCAGGTGCTGCTTGTCGATCTCCCGATCGACGGCGAAGCGGACGAAGGATTCGACGACCCCGCCTTCATCCGCTACCGGCGCGAGACCGCCGACGCTGGCGCGGCCGTCGCGCTGCCAGCGCCGGTCGCCGGCGACGTAGCGGTTGAGCCGAGGGCGCTCGTCGAGAACCCGGGTCAACGCGACCAGTACGAGGTGAAAGAGCGTGACGTGGCGCTCGGTGCCGGTGGCCTGGTT
>CALKYK010000334.1 GCA_938003715.1 uncultured Gammaproteobacteria bacterium | reverse complement strand
CCCGCAGCGCCCACCACACCGGCGCTACCCTGAACAGGCGTGCGGCCAGCGATCCGTCCGCGATCGATCCACGACCAATTGTGATGGCCCACAGCGTGCCCGCGACGCTGCCCCACAGGAGCAGCAGGATGAAACCGATCATGGCGTCGCCGGCCAGCGCAATGGACTGGTCGGAAATCCAGCCCATCAGAATCGTCCAGTTACCCTCCACGCGAATCGGCGTGAGGAACGTCATGATGCCGAGCAGCGACGGCAGCGCGAACTTGCGAACGGCGCGGGCATCCGGCATGTCCGCCGTCGGCGATGCGTTGGCGATTTCCCCGGCGTCTCGCGTCTCGTCAGTCATGCGGCGGCACCCCGACCGTGAGGTAAACTGGCACGGAACATAACAGGTCCCCTTCATCAAGTTAATCAGAACAGGGTTTTCCCGATGCCGGCACAGCAGACGAACAGGACCTCGCGACGGCTCGTTGTCGGACTCTATCTGGCTCTCCTGTCAGCAACTGCCGGCGCACAGGAGGAACGCCTGTCACTCGAATGGATTTTCAGTGATGCTGGCAAAGCCGCGGACGCGACGCCGCATTACGCCTGGATCAGCGACAATCGGCTGCTGATCTATGACGAACGGGCCCCGAAGTCCGGACGCACGCTCGAATTCGTCGACGCCGGTAACGGCCGCCGGCGTGCTGCCGTGCGAGCGACTGACCTGCTCGAGCGCCTCTCCACACTGCTCGAGCCCGACGAGCCGCTCGAAGAAATCGGCTGGCCGGATGCGATCGGCCCGCGCGGCCGCTACGTTGCCTACGAGCACGGGGGCGACGTCGTCATCGTCGATCTCGGTCGTTCGCAGGTCATTCCGGTCGCGGTGACGACGGCGGAAGAGAGGTCACCGCGCTTTTCGCCGGACGGACAATGGCTCGCCTTCGTGCGCGACAACGACCTGCATGCTTACGAGATCGAGTCCGGCGAGGAGAAGCGCCTGACGTCGGACGGCTCGGAATCGCTGCTGAACGGCACCGTGTCGTGGGTGTACTGGGAGGAACTGCTCAATCGCACCGACCGGGGATACCTGTGGTCGCCGGACTCGAGTGCGATTGCGTACCTGCAAACCGATGAATCGCCGGTCGGGGTGATGCACTACGTCGATTTCGAACCGGCATTGCCGCGGGTCATCAAGCAGCGGCACCCGAAACCGGGCAGCGCCAACCCGCGCGTCCGCGCCGGCGTCGTGCGTCTTGCCGATGCGGACACCACCTGGATCGATCTCGGTCGCTACCCGCACGAATATCTCGCGCGCATCAAGTGGCTGCCCGACAGCCGGCGACTGGTCGTGCAAACCCTGAATCGCGACCAGACCGCGCTCGACCTTTACCTCGCGGAGGGTGCGACCGGCGAAGCCCGGCACCTGATACGTGAAACGGATCCCGGCTGGGTCAACGTGCACGACGACCTGCATTTCATCGACGGCGGCGAGCGCTTCATCTGGCTGTCGGAACGCGACGGCCATGCGCACCTGTACCTGTACGGGCTGGACGGGGAACTGCAGCGGCAACTGACGTCCGGGCCGTGGGCGCTGCGCCCTTCCGGAGGGCCTCCGGGCATGGACCAGGCCGTGAGCTTCGTCGACGAAAGTCGCGGAGTCGTGTATTTCACGGCGCTCGAAAAAGCTTCGACCGAGCGCCACCTGTATCGCGTCTCGCTCGACGGTGGCGAAACGGAGCGCATCAGCGCGCCGGACGGCATCCACCAGGTCCGCTTCGCGCCGGGCGGAAGTCGCTACGCGAACCGCTACTCGTCGCTGGATGTCCCGCCCGGTTTCAGCGTGCACGACGCCAGCGGTGCGAAGATCAGTGAAATCGCGCCGCCGGATGCGGCATTGAACGGACGCTTCGGTATGCGGTCCTGGGAGCTTTTCTCGGTATCTGCCCGCGACGGCTACGAGCTGCCGGCGATGATGCTGAAACCGCGCTTCTTCGACGAGACGCGGCAGTACCCCGCCATCGTTTACGTCTACGGCGGACCGTCGGCACCCACCGTGGTCAACGGCTGGCCCGGTCGGGCGCGAGGTTATTTCCACCAGCTGCTGGCCGATAACGGCGTGGTCGTGTTCCTCGTCGACAATCGCAGTGCGGCCGGCCGGAGCAAGATCGATGCGAACAGCATCCTGCGACAGCTTTACGGTCCGGTCGAACTCGACGACCTGCTGGACGGCGTCGCCTGGCTCAAGGCGCAGTCCTACATCGACGCGGAGCGGGTCGGCATCTGGTGCTGGAGCTGGGGCGTCGCGATGCCGTTGCAGGCGATGACGTTTAGTGACGAATTCTCGGCTGGTGTCGCCGTGGCGCCGGTCAGCGACTGGCGCTTCTACGACACGATTTACACCGAACGCTATATGAAGCGCCCGCAGGACAACGAGGCGGGTTACGAAGAGACCTCGCATGCCAGGCGGGCTGCCCGGCTCGCGGGACGGCTGCTGCTCGTGCACGGCACCTACGATGACAACGTGCATCCGCAGAACGCCTGGAGCTTCGCGGACGGGCTGATCGAGGCCGGCATTACGTTCGACATGATGATCTATCCCATGCGCAAACACGGGATCAGCGACGACGCGGCCCAGCTGCACCTGTACCGGACGATGTTCGAGTTCTGGCAGCGTGAATTCGGGCTCGGCGATTGAGCTTGAATGATTCTCTAAAGATGCCACAAGCTACTGACCTGTAATGCAATACCTATTGGAGAAACGAACGGAACCTGCGCCTGACCAGCGTTTCTAAACGTTGATATGAACCGATCACAGTGCACCGCGGCCCGCCCGGGGCTGGTCCTCGCCGCCGCCATCCTGCCCGCCCTGGCCTTCGCCGATACCACCCGTCCGGCCAGCTTCGCCAACGAAGACCCTGAACGGCGCTTCGAGCGACTGCTCGAGTGGCCCGAGCTGAAGGGCGACGCGTCGGTGATGCTGTACTGCTACGCGATCGTCGAGGCGAGCGGCAAGATGGACGGTAACGGCTGCTTCACGAAGGACAACTTCGACACGCCGTTCGCGATCGCCGTCAATCGCGCGGCAAAAAAAGCACGCCTTTCGCCCGCCGTGATCAACGGCAGGGCCACCAGCGTGTACCTGCAGTACCGGGTCGAGTTCATCGCCGAAGGCGAGCAGCGCAACGTGCACCTGTATCTCAATCCCGGCTATGGCGAGAACGTGGCGGAATACGGCTACGAACACATCGCCGGGCAGCGCGCGACCCGCGGCGAGGACGAACCGTGGATGAAGATCTGTCCGCAGCGGGCCAAGTACGCCGTCTGGGCGCGCGCCTATCTCAGCGAGGCGGGCCGCGCAGATCCGCCGAACATCGAACACGCCGAAGGCGTGATGCCCACGCCGGCCTGCCTCGACGCCATCGGCGCCACGATTGCCGAAAGCGCCTACACGCCGGCCTACGCGGACGGAGAACCGGTGCCGTCAACGTTCATCGAACTGTTCGGCAACTAGCAAGGATTCTCGCGCCGCGTTCGGCTACTGGCAGGCGGGACGCCCGAGTTCCGGCGGCAACATCGCCTCGATCCGTTCCATCACGTCGAGGCGGTGCACGAGATCGTGAATGTAGTCGAGTTCGTCGGTCTCCAGCACCAGCACCTCGCTCATCGAGTAACCCGAGATCCAGCGCTCGTACAGGCGATCCAGCCGTTTCAGATACGCGAGCGGCATGTCCTGCTCCATTGCGCGCCCGCGCAGCCGGATGCGTTTCCTGAGCGTGCGGATCGAGCAGCGCAGGTAGATCATCAGGTCCGGCGGGCGGATCGCGTCCAGGATCGATTCGTAGAAACGCCAGTACGTCTGCCAGTCGCGCTTGTCGATGCGGCGCATCTCGTGCAGTGCCGTGGCGAAAATCTCCGCGTCCTCGAAGATCGTGCGATCGAGCACGACCAGGCCCGGCATGCGGTCGAGTTCCTGGTGGATGCGAAACTTGTTGGCGAGGAAATAGAGCTGCGAGTGAAACGCCCAGCGCTTCATGTCGCGATAGAAGTCGGGCAGGTAGGGATTGTCCTCGCTCGGCTCGTAGTACGGCGCAATGCCGTAGGTACGGCTCAGGAACTCGACCAGCGTCGACTTGCCGGCGCCGATGTTGCCGGCAATCGCGATCGCCTTGCGCATGGCGGGCTTCGGCTTACTCGGCCGAGTACACGACGTTGCCGCCGACGACCGTCGTCACGACGGTTACGTCCTTGATGTCGTCGGGATCCATCGTGCGCAGGTTGTCCGAAAGGACCACGAAATCGGCGAGCTTGCCCGTCGTGATCGTGCCCTTCATGTGTTCCTCGAACCCGGCATAGGCGGTGTTCAGCGTGTAGGCCTGTATTGCCTCCTCGACCGTGAGCTTCTCCTGCGGGAACCAGCCGCCCTCGGGCTGCCCGGACAGCGTCTTGCGCGTGACCGCCGCATAGATGCCGAGCATCGGGTTCAGGTAGTAGCGCGATGCGTTCGTGCCGGGCGAATCAGAGCCGAAGCTGACCACTGCCCCGCTGTCCCACAGGCGCCGGAACGCGTAGGCGCCGCGCGAGCGGTCGCGGCCAATGCGCTCTTCCATCCAGCGCATGTCGTCGGAGGTATGGAACGGCTGCACTTCGGCGACGATGTGCATCGCGCCGGCGCGATTGATGTCGCGGTCGGTCATCACCTGTGCGTGCACCAGGCGAAAACGCCGGTCCCGCTCGCCGTTTTTAGCGATTATGCGCTCCAGCATGTCCATCAGGTAGCCGTTCGCCTCATCGCCGATGGCGTGCACGGTGAGCTGGATGTTCGCCGCGTCCGCCTCCAGCGCGAGCCGCTCGAGCCGGCTCTGCATTTCTTCGGGATTGTCCGGGCTGCGCTCGAACGGGAACATGATGTCGCGCCAGATGCCGCGACTGCCGGGATTGTGCGTGTACGGCTCGTAGAACCGCGCGGAGCTGTTGCCCATGATGCCGTCGATCCAGGCTTTCACCGCACCGAAGCGGATCCAGTCGTCGCCGAAGCCGATCTGGATGCCGAGGCCGGCGAGATAATGCCACCTGTCGAGCGGCGGCCGGTACCGCACGCGCGCCGTCATCAGGCCCTGGTCGCGCAGGTCGTTGTAGATGTCGACGTAGACGGGATCCGACGTGACGTCGCAGTAGCTGGTAACACCGACCTGTGCCATCTGTTGCCAGGCTCTCTGCGTTTCGGCAATACGCTGGTCGCGAGACGGCGGCGGCACGAGCTCGTCGAACAGCGCCCGCACGTTGTCGCGCACGAGCACCGTCGATTCGACCGCGCCGGATACGGGATTGAACAGCGCGCCGGTCGGGTCGCCGTCCGCGTCCCGTTCGACAGCGATGCCATCCGGGTCCGGCATGCCGCGGCGAATGCCGGCACGTTCGAGAGCGGCGGAATTCGCAAGATAAACCTTGCGATCGAAGCGTCGCACCAGCACCGGCCGTTCAGCGGTGAAGTCGTCGATCATGGCCTTGTTCGGCAGAAAGAAGTTGCCGTACAGGTCGTCGGGGTTGACCTCGCGGCCTGCTTCGCCGACCGCACCCTCGGCCCAGGTCTCGTAAGCCGACCAGTCGCCGCCTGTGATCCAGGTGCCCGGCGCATAACGCTCGTGGACCTCGCGAATTCGCGCAACGAAATTTTCCTCGTCGGAGACGTCGAGCAGGTTGAGTCCGTACAGCAGCCTTCCGGTACTCTCGAAGTGCACGTGATTGTCGTAGAAGCCCGGCGTAACGAATCGCCCCTCGAGGTCGAGCACGCGCGTCTGCGGGCCAATGAACCGCGCCGCGCCTTCGTCGTCGCCGACGTAGATGATTCGCCCCTCGAGCGACGCGATCGCTTCCGCTTCAGGATTGCTCGCGTCCACGGTCCAGATCGTGCCGTTGGTCACGACGAGATCGGCCTGCTGGGCCGGGACCGGTGACGTAGCGATCAGCAGCAATGCCGCGGCGAGCAGCGCGAGTCGATTCATTTTCTTTCCACGTTGGCAATCAAGGGGACGATCGCGGACATGATATCAAGGCGGTCACGGCCCCGTACACGCAGACGCATGCATCATATTTCCTGCCGATCCCCTACGTAATTTCCACAGCCGGGAACGATCGATACGCATTCTCCGCAACCGTCGCGCTGCATTATCTTCCATGCCAACAACCGGTAATCGATCTGCTACGGAGACCTGCGGCATGAACGCAGCCAAACGCATACTCGTCGTCGTCGAACCCGACATCTACCCGCGCGACGTCGTCGCGCGCGGAGCGTGGCTGGCCGGACTGGAGGGCGGCAGCCTGCATCTGCTGCTCTGCGACGCCGACGTCTCGGCGCTGGACCACGGCGTCTTCCTGTCGAACGAGGCCCGGGACATCGCGCGCCACATGCGC
>CALKYK010000333.1 GCA_938003715.1 uncultured Gammaproteobacteria bacterium | reverse complement strand
CGGGCCAGTCACTGTACAAGTACCAGGACGAGAACGGCGACTGGGTGTATTCGGACCGCCCGCCGGCGGGCGCGGAGTCGGCCGAAGTACGCGACCTGCCGACCGGCGAGGCGCCGCCCCGGGTTCGGGTCACGAGCTGGCTCGCCGGGCGCGCAATCCGCTTCTCGGCGACGAACGAGTTTCACGCGCCGGTCGAGGTCATCATTGCATTAGACGAGCTGACGAACGTCGGTTTCCCGCCGCCCGACCAGCCGCTACGCTGGATCGTCGATCCTCGCAGCGACCAGTTCCTGATGGAACTGCCCGCGATCGAGGACAACGTCGCACCGGCCGTCGAATACCGCTACCTGTGGCTGCCCGGCGATCCGCGCGCACAGCACCGCCCGACCGGGCCGTATCGCGTGCCGTTCGCTGTCGCCAGCGCGTACCCGGTTTCGCAGGCGTTTCCGATCGGCGAGACGCATCGAACGCCGGACAGCTATTACGCCGTCGACATCGCGATGCCGGTCGGTACGGATATCTACGCTGCACGGGCAGGCACCGTATTCGAAGTGGCGAGTACGAATTTCCGCGGCGGGCTCGACCCGCAGCGCGATGGCGCATCGGCGAACATCGTGCGCATCCTGCACGACGACGGCACGCACGCCGTTTACGCGCACCTGAACTGGAACACGATCCGCGTGCGGCCCGGTGACCGCGTTGCGCGCGGTGAGTACATTGCGGATTCCGGCAATACTGGGTTTTCTTCCGGCCCGCACTTGCACTTTGCCGTGATGCTGAATCGCGGCATGCGCCTCGAATCCGTGCCGGTCGTCTTCGAAGGGCCGGATGCAACGCCCGTGACCCCGGCCACCGGCGCCACGCTCGTCGCTTACTGATTCCTCGCTGTGACTTCGGCTCGGCGCCGAAGTTCCTCACTCCGGACGATTCGTCGCCGCTAAAGAGCGAATCGTTTTCTGCGCACCTGCATATAACCAAAAATTGGTTAGATCAAACGCAACCTTTTGCAGCTAAGGTGCATCTCAATAACAAATCCGACTGCAACGTATTGCGTTTGCAGCCGGCGATCGGGATCGAAACGAATCGTCGTCATGTAACGATTTTTTGTTTTACTCGAGAACAGCAACAAACGGATTTGAACAATTGCAGATGGAGGCGGGTCATTTCCGGGTGAGGGGTTGGCATCTCGCAACGAAAGTTGAAACTGGTGTCTGAATCTTGAGAGAGGGAACAATGAAAGAGTCGAAAATTGCAAAAGCTGTGGTCGCAACCGTCGCCGTTCTGGCATTCAGCATGCCCGTGTATGCCTCGGACGACGCGAAGGGTGAGTTGAAAGGCAAGTCGGAGAAAGTCACATTCGCCGATCTGAACCTGGAGAAAGAGGCGGGCGTGCAGGCGCTCTACCGCCGGCTGCAACACGCGTCAAAACGGGTGTGCGGCGTGGAATCCATCAAGAACGCCGGTGGCGTCAGGGAAGTGTCCGATCAGTATCGCTGCTACCGCGAGACGCTGGATGCCGCGGTCGCGAGGATCGATAATGACACGCTGACGAAAATCCACGAAGGATAGTCCGCAGCAATCGAGCATCGTAAAGCGGGTCCCGGTGGGTTCAAGCGGTTTCGGCCCGCCGGCACCCGCTCCTTTTTTCGGTCAGCCGAACAGGCGACGGTAGACCTGTTCGAAGTAACGCATTTCCTCGGGTTTCGCGATACTGATTCGTGACCAGGTCGCGTCGTAAGGCGGAAAATCGCGACCGGTCAGTATGCCGTGCTCCAGCATGCGCGCCTGGAAGACACTGTTCGGCAGGCCGGTTTCCACGAACGTGAAATTCGTCTGTGACTTCACGTAACGGAGCCCCAGGTCCTCGCACATGTTCTCGACGATCGCTTTCGCCTCGTTGTTCTTGCGTATCGTGAACTTCTGGAACTCGTCGTCCAGGTAACTCGCATGCGCCGCTTTGAGGCCGAGCACGTTGTTGCGACCTGTCTTGCGGTTTCTCATTTCGACGATCAGGTCGGGGTGCGCATAGCCGAAGCCGACGCGTAGCCCGGCGAGCCCGTGAATCTTCGATGCCGTTCGCGAGACGATTATGTTGTCGTGCCCGGCCGCGACGAGTCCCAGCATCGATTCGTAGTCCGGGCTGTCGACATACTCGTGGTAGGCCTCGTCGACGAACACGAGCCGCGACTGCGACATTTCGAGCACGAACTCCCGCATCGAGGTTTTTTCGATGACCGACGGGATCGGATTGTTCGGGTTGACGAGGTACACCATCGTCGTGTCGGCGCGCACGGCGCGGCGCATCGCATCGATGTCGGCGTTGTGGCTTTCGTTGACCGGAACTCGAATGATTTCCGCGCCGGCGTTTTCTGCATAGCGCAGCAGCGACTGGTAGGTCGGGTCGGCGCAGACGATCGAGCCGCCACGCAGGCCGGCGATCATGCCGGCGACGTTCAGGACTTCGCTTGAGCCCGTGGTCACCATGATGTTTTCGGCGGCGACGCCGTTCATCGACGCCATCAGGTTGATCAGCGGTTCCTCGTCGTCGGCGTAACGGTTCGACAGGTGAATGTTGGCCGCAATCGCCTGCAGCGCAACTCTCGACGGCCCGTAGGGGTTTTCGTTGGCGCTCAGCCGCAGCTGGTAGTCCGGCTGCGGGATTTCGAGCGCGAGCGCATCGCGCATGAACTGCATCGCGGGTGTCAGCGGCGGTTTCGGAATGCCCGGCAGCAAGCCCGCTGCAGCGATTGCACCACCACCGGCAAGGATCTGCCGTCGCGTCACATTGGCCATCTTCTGTTCCCCCGTTTTGAGCGGCCGTTGCGCGGTCACCGCGAGAGCGGTCGGGCGTGCAGCGCAGGTAGCCGGTCGTCAGATCGCGTTCGTTTCCCCCGGTCGGTTCGCTTTCAGCACGCCGCGAACCGTCAGCCGAGTATACGCGAATCCGCATCGGGCCTGTCGGGCGTCACCGGCATCGTCCCTGCGTGCTATCGTAATGCCCGCCAGCCGGGCACCGGCCGGCCAATGTGCCGGCCGGTCGTCGACAACAAGGAAAAAAAGGAGCCCGCATGCGGTACCTGCACACTCTCTTGCTGACCCTGTTCGCGCCGCTGATCGTCGCGGCAAACGACGCGCGATTTCAGAACACGGATATTTTCGAACTCGAGATCGCTTCGGACCCGCAGATTTCGCCCGACGGCGAATCCGTGGCCTATGTCCGGCAGTCGATGGACATCATGACCGACAGGGCGCGTTCGAATATCTGGCTGGTCGACGTCTCGGGTGGCGGTCACCGACCGATCCTGTCCGGAACGGATTCCTTTTCGAGCCCGCGCTGGTCCCCGGACGGTTCGCGACTGGCCTACGTGTCGAGCGCCGAGGGCCGTGGCCCAGAGATCTACGTCCGCTGGATGGACACCGGGCAGACAGCGCTGATAACGAACCTGCAGTCGACACCGGGCAACATCACATGGTCGCCCGACGGTGCGCAAATCGCATTCTCGGCGCTGGTCGTGGACGAGGCGCCGACGCTGGCCACGCCGCCGGCGAAACCGGAAGGTGCCGAATGGGCGCCGCCGGTCGTCGTCATCGATCGCGTGATCTACAGGTCCGACGGCCGCGGCTATCTCGAGCACGGCTTCACGCAGGTGTTCGTCGTGCCGGCCGACGGTGGCACGCCGCGGCAGCTTACCGACGGCGCGTTCAACCATGGCGGCGACATGAGCTGGTCGCCGGACGGTGCACGCATCGTCATCTCCGCCAATCGCAACGAGGACTGGGAATTCGATCGCGCGAATACCGATCTCTGGTCGATCGATGTCGAAACCGCGGAATTGACGCAGCTGACCGACCGCCGCGGACCCGACAATGCGCCGGCGCATTCGCCGAACGGCGCGTGGATCGCCTACCTCGGTTACGACGATCGGCGCATGCAGTATCACAACGCGAACGTCTACGTCATGAGCACGCGCGACGGGGATATTCGCGAACTGACCGGCGACTTCGATCGTTCGATCGGTGGCGTGCAATGGGCCGGCGCGTCGAATCGCCTGTACATCCAGTACGACGACCGGGGCAAGCGCCACCTGGGCACGCTGGGTATGAACGGCGACATTCGTCCGCTGGCAGACGACGTCGGCAGCACCTCCATCGGCAGGCCGTATACGAGCGGCGGCTTTTCCGTCGCTGCAGACGGCAGTTACGCCTACTCTGCGACCAGCCCGTACCGGCCGGCGGACGTCGCAGCAGGGCGGCGCGGCGGTGCGCCGCGGCGCCTGACGACGCTGAACGACGATCTCCTCGCGCACCGGGAGCTCGGCGCCGTCGAGGAGATCACCTGGCAGTCGTCCGTCGGCGACTACGAGGTACAGGGCTGGATCGTGCACCCGCCCGGTTTCGATCCCGGCAGGCGCTACCCGCTGATCCTGGAGATTCACGGTGGGCCGCACACCGCCTACGGTCCCCACTTCACGGCCGAAGTGCAGCTTTTCGCGGCGGCCGGCTACGTTGTCCTGTATACGAATCCGCGAGGTTCGACGAGTTACGGCTACGACTTCGCCAACGAGATTCACCACAACTATCCGGGACAGGACTACGACGACCTGATATCCGGCGTCGATGCCGTCATTGCGCGCGGCTACGTCGACGACTCACAGCTGTTCGTCACCGGCGGATCGGGTGGCGGCGTGCTGACGGCCTGGATCGTCGGCAACACGGACCGTTTCGCTGCGGCCGTCGTCGCCAAGCCGGTCATCAACTGGGCCAGCATGACGCTGTACAGCGACATTCACACGTTCATCCCGTTTTACTGGTTCGACAGGATGCCGTGGGAGGATCCCGACAGCTACTGGCGGCGTTCGCCGCTGTCGCTGGTCGGAAACGTCACCACACCGACGATGCTGCTGACCGGCGAAGCGGACTTCCGCACGCCGATGCCGGAGTCGGAGCAGTACTACCAGGCACTGAAGCTGCGCAAGGTCGACAGCGCGCTCGTGCGGGGGCCGGAAGCGTCGCACGGCAGCGCCGCGCGGCCGTCGCACCTGATCGCGAAAGTGGACAATATACTCGCCTGGTTCGAACGGTACCGGAAGAACTGATCCCGGAGTACCCGATGTCAAACAGGACCCTGATTGCATTGACCACGACAATCCTGGCCGCCTGCGGCCCCGCTGACGACGCGTCCGAGAGCCGCATCGAATATCCGCAAACCGCCACGGTCGACGTCGTCGACGTCTACCACGGCGACGAGGTCGCCGACCCCTACCGCTGGCTGGAGGATGACGTGCGCGAAAGCGATGCGGTCGCCGCCTGGGTGGACGCGCAAAACGAGGTGACGTTCGCGTACCTCGAATCGATCCCGGAGCGTGAGCGCATCGCCAGGCGCATGACCGAGCTTTGGGACTACGAGCGTTACGGACTGCCGAAAAAGGAGGGCAGCCGCTATTTCTACGGCTACAACGACGGGCTACAGAACCAGGACGTGATCTACGTGCACGAAGGCCTGGACGCGCAACCGGAACTCTTGATCGACCCGAATACGTGGTCGGACGACGGCACGGTGGCGCTGGCGTCGTACTTTCCCAGCCCGGACGGACGCTACCTCGGCTATCTCGTGCAGGACGGCGGTTCCGACTGGCGCGTCGCGGAGGTGCTGGACGTCGACACCGGCCAAGTGCTCGACGAGCGCCTCGAGTGGCTCAAGTTCACGGCGTTGGCGTGGTCGGGCGACAGCAGCGGGTTCTACTACAGCCGCTACCCGGCGACGACGGAGGAAGACAAGTTCCAGTCGCTGAACAAGGACATGACGATCTACTTTCACCGCCTCGGCACGCCGCAGTCGGAAGACCGGGTAGTGTATGCGCGACCGGATCATCCGGACTGGGGTCCGCGCGCCCAGGTCACCGACGATGGGCGGCATCTCGTCATCACGATTTCGGTCGGCACCGACGACCGCTACTCGATCGTGTACCAGGATCTCACCGATCCCGATTCGACGCCGAGGATGATCATCGAGGGATTTGATTATGACTATGCACTGGTCGGCAATATCGGTGACGACCTCTATTTCCGCACCAGCAACGGCGCACCGAAAAACCGCCTGATCGTCATCGACGCGAAGCGCCCGGAGCCCGAGCACTGGCGCGACGTCATCCCCGAGGCGGCAGACGTGCTGGACAACGTCAGCCTGGTCGGCGGGCGCATCATCGCCGAATATATGCAGGACGCATGGTCGGTCGTCAAGATCTTCGATCTCGATGGCAAGCAGGTCGGCGGCGTCGACCTGCCGGGGATCGGCACCGCCTACGGCTTCGGTGGCAAGGCCGACGACCCGGAAACGTTTTTCGGCTACGAAAGCTTCAACACCCCGGACACGATCCATCGGCTGGACGTGTCGACGGGTGAGGTCGAGGTGTTTCGCGCACCCGAAGTCGCCTTCGATCCGGCCGACTACGTCGTCGAGCAGGTCTTTTACGAATCGAAGGACGGCACACGTGTGCCGATGTTCATCTCGCATCACAGGGACGTCGAACCGGACGGCCGGCGACCGACCATGCTGTACGGTTACGGCGGTTTCGATATCTCGCTGCAGCCGTCGTTCAGCGTGACGCGCCTTGCGTGGATGGAACTGGGCGGCGTCTACGCCGTCGCCAACCTGCGCGGCGGCGGCGAATACGGCGAGGCCTGGCACAAGGCGGGTACGAAGCTGCAGAAGCAAAACGTGTTCGACGACTTCATTGCCGCCGCCGAATTCCTGATCGATGAGGGCTACACGTCGAGCGACAAGCTCGCCATTTTCGGCGGCAGTAACGGCGGGCTACTGGTCGGCGCCGTGCTGAACCAGCGCCCGGAACTCTTCGGTGCGGCGATACCGGCCGTCGGCGTGATGGACATGCTGCGCTTCCACCTGTTCACGGCCGGCCGCTTCTGGACCGACGACTACGGCTCGTCCGAAAATCCCGACGAATACCGCGCGCTGCGCGCCTATTCCCCGTATCACAACCTGCAGCCGGGGACCGAATACCCGGCTGTGCTCGTCACCACGGCCGATACCGACGATCGCGTCGTGCCGGGCCCCAGCTTCAAGTACGCGGCGGCGCTGCAGAAAGCGCAGGGCGGCGATGCACCGGTGCTGATCCGAATCGAGACCCGCGCCGGGCACGGTGCCGGCGCCCCGACGGACAAGATCATTGCCGACTACGCCGACCGGTGGGCATTCCTGGTGAGAAACCTCGGCATGCGCCTGCCGGAGGGATACGGGGAGTAGCGGATTTCACAGCCAGCGGCGCACCTTCCTGCAATAGTCGCGGTACGGCTCGCCGAACTTCTGGTCCAGATACGCCTCCTCGTGGCGAATCGCGAGGTGGTAGATCAGCCAGGCGCAAAGCGGTGTCAGTACCAAAATCCAGGCCTCGGACAGGATGATCGCGAAGCCGAGGCAAAACACCAGCATGCCGAGATACATCGGGTTACGGGTGAAGCGGTACGGTCCGTCGAAAACGACCTCCGGCGTGTCGGTCCAGGGCTTCGGGTCCTGGCCGGTCTTTTTGAACAGCAACGCCGGCCAGATCACGAGCACCAGTATGGCGAGCGCTGCAACCGCGCCGCCAATGACGTAGCGATCCGGTACCGGCAGTTCATAGCCGCCGCCGAGCGGCCAGAAGCGGCCGAGTAGCAGGCCTGCGACGATCGTGACGATCGGCAGTATCGGCGGCGGGAAGCGCACCGCCGCGCCGTGGCCGTGTCCGGGCTGGTCCATCGCGCAGCTCTCCTTTTGTACTGCGAATGCGTCGGATTGAGACGCGCAGTGCGGCGCCGGGTTCCTCCGGCCGCCGGCGCGCATATGACTGCAGGTTATAAACTTATTTCCTTCTTCGCGCATCCAAGAAACATCGACTGAATCCCGGGCCGTGCCATCGATGTTCCGCAGAATCCTCGTTACCGTCGTCATCCTGATGCTGGTCGCGGCCGCGCCGGTATGGGCGAACTCCACGGGCATCCGCGACCTGCCGCGCGTCGACGCCCCGGTGCGCATCGACGGAAGCATCGAGGAATCGGCCTGGCGCGAGGCGCTGCGCATCGAAATCGACATCGAAACGAATCCGGGCGAGAACATCCCGGCACCGGTCCAGACGACCGCCTACCTGATGGAAGACGGGCGCAGCCTGTACGTGGCCTTCGACGCCCGCGATCCGGAGCCGCACAAGATCCGCGCCTACCTCCGCGATCGCGATGCCGCGTTCAACGATGACTTCGTCGGCATCGTCATCGATTCCTACAACGACCAGCGCCGCGCGTTCGAATTCTTCGCCAATCCGCTCGGTTCGCAAATGGACATGACGAACGACGACATCAACCGGCGCGAGGACGATTCGTGGGACGCGATCTGGGATTCCGCCGGGACGATCAATGGCGAGGGTTACGTTGTCGAGATGGCGATCCCATTGAACCAGCTGCGCTTCCCGAAAAAAGCGGGCAAGCAGGAATGGGGCATCGACCTGCTGCGCATCTATCCACGCGAGAATCGCACCCGGATCGGCTCGAACCCGCTCGATCGCGACCGCAACTGTTACCTGTGCCAGCTCTCGAAAATCCAGGGACTGGAAAGCGCCGATCCCGGCCGCGATCTCGAGATCACGCCGACCGTGACGGCGCAGCGCACGGACATGCGCGACGACCCGCTCACCGAGCCGATGCAAAACGGGGATATCGAGACCGAAGCAGGCCTGAACCTGCGCTGGGGCATCACGCCCGACCTGACCGCGAACCTCGCCATCAACCCGGATTTCTCGCAGGTCGAGGCGGACGTCGCGCAGCTCGACGTCAACAACCAGTTTGCACTGTTCTTTCCCGAGAAGCGGCCGTTTTTCCTCGAAGGCGCCGATTACTTTAGCTTTCGTATTT
>CALKYK010000332.1 GCA_938003715.1 uncultured Gammaproteobacteria bacterium | reverse complement strand
CGCATAGAGGCGCAGGTGCAGAGTTTCGGATAGCGGAACGTGCGGCCGATGCGGCGGAATTCGCCGGAGATGAAGCCGTAGTCGAATTCGACGTTGTGCGCAACGAAGATCGCGCCTTCCATGAACGCTTCGAACGCGTCTGCAACGTCGGCGAAGTAGGGTGCGTCGGCGACCATGGCCTCGCTGATGCCGGTGAGCCGGGTGATGCCTGGCGGAATTGTGCGCTGCGGATTCAGAAGCGTCTGGAAGCGATCGACGATCTCCCCGTCGCGCACCTTGACGGCGCCAATTTCGGTTACGCGATGTCGTTCGCCGCGACCGCCCGTGGTTTCGACGTCGACCACGACATACGTCTGTTCCGGATCGAGCGTCCAGCGCACACGCACGACGTCGGCGCGAAAGCCGGCTTGCCGGAGCTCCCTGATGCGC
The DNA here is from genome assembly GCA_938003715.1 of uncultured Gammaproteobacteria bacterium. Lineage (GTDB taxonomy): Bacteria > Pseudomonadota > Gammaproteobacteria > Steroidobacterales > Woeseiaceae > SZUA-117. The sequence goes on along the minus strand of CALKYK010000332.1, from coordinate 3,434 downwards.
AGCAGCTGGTTACGCCGGACCTGGTCGCCTTCGGCCTTGATCTCGACGAAACGAATGCCTACGCCGTCGACGAGCAAGAGATCCGGATAGCCGTGACGGCGATCCGTGTACTGTCGGGCCATCCCGTCGAGCACGTGGCGAACCGACGCGGCGGGCGCGTGTTCCAGCAGCGCGAACACGGCGTCGAGCATCGTACGGCGCCAGCGAAACACGCCGTTCGGCTGGCCGTAGTGGCGGGTGCTCGCCTTGAGCAGTTCGCGTCGGGTCCCATTGCCGTCTTTGAGGCGGTTCAGCTTCGTCTCGATTGCGGGTCCGAATCTTTCGTGAAACGAGCCGTCGGCGAGCGACGGCGGCATGACGTCGAACGGCGAATGCGACGAGCCGGTCGCGTCACCAAAGAGTTCGTCCCAGAACAGCAGGCCGAACAGCGTGCGCCAGAGAAGGTTTTCGGTTCGCCAGCCTGACTGGCCCAGAGATTCGTAATGTGCGATTGCCGCGCGTTCCGGCGCGCCGCTGCCCGACTCGTCGATGTCGATCGTGTCGGCTGAGCGCAATAGATCGGTCGCGGCAGTCGTGCGCTTCCTGCCGAACTTTCGCTCGTAGATGTCGCGCGCAATCAGCCACGCTTCGTCGCTTGCGGGGTTGGCCAGGCAGCGCTCGAGAAACGTCTCGCATTCGTCGCGCCGACCCTCGGCGAGCAGCAGCCGGATGACGCGTTCGCGGCAACCGGGCGATTCGCCCAGCCGGTAAACCGCGAGCGCCATGTCCGCCTCGTCCAGTACGAGTACGGCCTTGCCGAGACGCATCGACAGCTTGTCCCGCAGCGCCGCACTGCCGGCGTAGTTCGGCTCGGGCCATTCCCCGATCTCCCCGGCAAGCTTTCGCACGACGGGCTCGCCACCGGAACGCAGGCCGTGCAGGCGACTTGCGAAGAAATAGTGTTCGAGCGCCTCGTCGCGATCAGCGAAGCGCGGTTCGTAGCCATCGCTTGCCGACTGCGTGTTGACGAGTCCCAGGTCGCGCATCGTGAACTGCTGCAGTCCGTCCTGGACGCGACCGAAGTACAGGAACGCCAGGTAGCGGATCGCATCGACACGCCGCTGCACGAACAGCGTACCGGGCTCGAGCTTCACCATGAAATCGGCGGGCGCGACGTGCTCACGTGCAACCTGCTGGAGCTCCGCTTTTCGGAGCTGTTTCGACAGGCCGGCAATTTGCGCCGCCAGGATCCGGTACAGCTGTGGCCGGGTCAGGTGCGCGAGTACCGAGTCGAAGTGAGCATTCTGTGGTGGCCCGACCCAGTTTTCCCGCGCCAGGTCGGCGAGCGGCACGTCGACATTGCCGAGTTCGGGGTAGCGAAGCCTGCTGCGGGAAAACACGCGTCCCTTGCGATTGACGAGTCGCACGTACAGGCACTGCGCATTGCGCGGCAGGCGGCGAAACTCACGCAGCGCATCGATGTGCACATCGAGCAGCGCGTGCGAGTAGTACTGCTCGACGAAGTCGAGCAGTTCGATGAAGTGCTCGTGGTAGTAGAACGTCGACAGCGGTTGCCGCCGACGCACCGGTACCCAGTACGTTTGATCGAAGTCCACGTCCCTGCCCAGGCGAGAATTCCTGCGACACGCGATTCCGGGTATCGCGCGGCCCGGCCAATGTAACAAAGCGGGATCGAACCGAAAAGAATGGCTTGTCGCTGCGCGTACGTCCCCATACAGTCGCTGAAAACGGGGAATCCGATTGACCACGCTCATCGCAATCGTAGGCGGCGTTTTTGCGATTACGTTCCTGGCTGCGCCGACTCTCGGTGGCGGCTGGTACTGGGACGCCGGCAATGCGATCGGCTTTGCTGCGCTGGCGGGTATGCTGACTCTCGGCGTGACGAGCAGCCGGGGGCTGAACCGGCGGGAACAGCAGCAGCTCGGTTACGGCGTGCTCGCGCTCGCCGCGCTGCACGCGTTCTGGTTCCTGCTCGGCGATCCGGTGGCCGCCGAATTCCTGAAGCCCGGCGCGCCAGGCTACATGTGGCTCGGCGTTGCGGCGCTGCTGCTGCTCGCCGTGCTGGTCGTCGTTGCGCTTACGCCGGACCGGCAGCGACTGCACGCCGATTACGCGTCGTTTCGCTACTGGCACAGGCTGCTTGCCGTGACAGCCGTCGCTGCGGCGACGTACCACATCGTCGTCAGCGATTTTTACCTGCGCGCCTGGTACCAGGTGCTGCTGTTCGTCGTTTTGGTCGCTGCCACCGGCATCACACGCATCCGCTGGCTGCGTTCTGCCGAACTGCCGACGGCATCCGCCACGGCGTTTCTTGCGACGTCGGCGGTGTTCATCGCGCTGTTCACGATCGTGCGGAGTGCACTCGCGTGAAATTCATTTTTGTCGCGTTTGTTTGCGCCGGCGCGGTGATCGTCGTATACGGCTCGCCGTTTGCCGGCGAGCGGCCGTTACGCGCCCATTACTACGAAGCGCCGCAACCGATCCTGCCGATGTCCTTCGCGCACGCGGATCACGTCGCGGAAAACTGCATCGCCTGTCATCACAACTATGTTGACGACACGGGCGGCGGCCCGTGCATGGGCTGTCACGTTACGAATCGACAGGTGTGGCCGCTGCTGGAGCGGCAGTTTCACGATCTGTGCCGCGGCTGCCACGAGGACAGGGCGGCGAGCGGCGACGCGGGTGGCCCGCCTCGCCGCTGCATCGAGTGCCATCGCGGCGACGATCTTCCGTAACCGTTCAGTCGCTGTGGCTGGCGAGCTCGTCAGCGAGCCAGCGCATCATGCGTGCTTCCAGCACCTCCATCGGCAGGGCGCCACCGCCCAGCAGCGCGTCGTGAAATGCCCGGATATCGAAACGATCGCCGAGCGCTTCTTCGGCATTGCGCCTGAGCTCCAGCATCTTCAGCTGGCCGATCTTGTACGCGAGCGCCTGGCCCGGCCACGAGATGTAGCGATCGATTTCGTTGATGATGTCGGCCTCGGTCTTGGCCGCGTTGTCCTTGAAGAAATCGATCGCCTGCTGCCGGGTCCAGCCCTTGTAGTGCATGCCGGTATCGACGACGAGCCTGACCGCGCGCCACATGTCGTAGGTGAGCGCGCCGAAACGGTCGTACGGGTCGTCGTACAGACCCATGTCGTAGCCCAGGCTTTCGCTGTACAGGCCCCAGCCCTCCGTGAATGCGGTGAAACCGGTGTACTTGCGGAAATTCGGCATCTCCTCGAGCTCCATCTGCAGCGCAATCTGCAGGTGGTGCCCGGGTACCGCCTCGTGCACCGACAGCACCGGCATCTCGTACTTCGGCCGGACTTCCGGGCGGTACAGGTTGACGTAGTAGTAGCCGGCGCGGCTGCCGTCAGCGGCCGGCGGGCTGTAGTAAGCGGTGGTCGTGTCCGGCGCGATGTTGTCCGGGATCGCCCGCAGGCCGTAGGGCG
>CALKYK010000331.1 GCA_938003715.1 uncultured Gammaproteobacteria bacterium | reverse complement strand
AGCGGGGGAGCACCGGGGTCGACGAGCACGGAGACCTCGCCGCCGCGCACGAACAGCTCGGCGTCAACTTGCTCCGCGACAACCAGGTTACGCGCGCGCGCCGCCATCTCGAAATCGCGCACGACGTCGACCCGTTCAGCCCGGTTGCCGTCAACACGCTCAGGCTGCTCGACTCCTTCGACGATTTCGACATCCTGAGCGACCCGCCGATGCCAGAGCCCGGCGTCATCCCGATCACGATGCGGCTGCACGAAGAGGAATCCGCGGCCATTGCGCCGTACGCGATTCGCCTGGCGCGCGACAGCATCGCCCAGTTCACGCAGCGCTACGGCTTCGAACTTCGCGAACCGGTCGTGATCGAGATGTACCCCGACCACGAGGACTTCGCGGTGCGAACCGCCGGCATGCCCGGCCTCGGCATCCTCGGCGCGACGTTCGGCTACGTGATCGCGATGGACTCGCCATCGAGCCGGCCGCCGGCGGAGTTCCAGTGGGGAACGACGCTGTGGCACGAGATGGCGCACGTGTTCACGCTCGAGGCAACGGATCACCTGGTGCCGCGCTGGTTAAGCGAGGGCGTGTCCGTATACGAGGAATGGCAAAGCGGTCCGAATCCCGGCGTGCGTATTCCGATGACGGTGTACAACGCGATGAAGGACGATCGTTTCCTGCCGATCGCGGAACTGGACGAAGGCTTCATTCGCCCGACTTACGAGGAGCAGGTCATCGTCTCCTACATGCAGGCCGGCCTGACCTGCCTGTTCATCAACGAACGATTCGGCGAGGCGGCGCTGCGCGACACCTTATATAGGTATCGCGAAGGCGCCGGCACGGCCGAAGCGATCGAAGCCGTGTCAGGAATGACGGCTCGCGAGTTCGACCGGGAATTCGACGATTACATCGATCGCGAGCACGGCGCATTCCTGGAGCGTTTGCAGGATTGGCACCAGGGCCAGCAGCGGCTGATGCAGGCGATGGCCGAAGGCGACTGGGAAGGCTCGCTCGAGCCGGCGCGCGTGCTGATCGACATGCTGCCGTCGTACATCGAGCCGGACAGCCCGTACCTGGCGCTGGCCCGGGCGCAGGACGAACTCGGGCGGCGCGACGCGGCGCGGCAGACCCTGCTCGCGTTCTGGCGTGCCGGGGGCTACGACCCGCAGGCGCTGATGCGCCTCGCGGGCTGGCTCGTCGACGACGGGGACCGCAACACGGCGATCTCGGTGTACGACAGCGTCAATCTCGTCGATCCGCTCGACCAGTCACTGCACGGGCTGCTCGGCGACCTGCTGCTGGACACGGGCAACGCCGAGCGTGCGCTCGACGAATACCAGGTCGCGCTGGCGCTCGCGCCGCACGACATCGCAACGGCGAACTATCGCGTCGCGCGGGCATTGCACACACTCGGACGTCTCGAGGAATCGAGACAGTACCTGCTCGAAGCGCTCGACGTCGCACCGAACTATCGCCCCGCGCAGAGGCTCCTGCTCGAGCTGATGCGCGGCGCCACGCCCGAAGCGGACCAGACCTGAGGCGGGACCGGATTCACTTTGCAAAAACAGGAATGACCCATGGCAACGATCGAGCAAGAAGTCTTTGAAACCGACGAGGTGCGCGAACTCGTCGGTACGTTCCAGCAGGCCGCCGGCAAGCTGCGCGAGGAGGTCGGCAAGGTCATTATCGGCCAGGCGGATGTCGTCGAGCACCTGCTGATCACGCTGCTCGTCGGCGGACACTGCCTGATTACCGGCATGCCCGGCACGGCGAAGACGCTGCTCGTGCGCACGCTGGCCGATGCGCTCGGACTGACCTTCAAGCGCATCCAGTTCACGCCGGACCTGATGCCGACCGACGTCACCGGCACCGACATCATCGAGGAGGACGCGGCGACCGGGCACCGCTCGTGGACCTTCGTCAAGGGACCTATTTTCACGAACGTGCTGCTCGCGGACGAGATCAACCGCACACCGCCGAAGACGCAGGCGGCGCTCCTCGAGGCGATGCAGGAGCGCTCGGTCACGGTGCGCGGTGAACACCACGAACTTGCGCCGCCATTCATCGTGCTGGCCACGCAGAACCCGATCGAACTCGAGGGCACCTACCCGCTGCCCGAGGCGCAGCTCGACCGCTTCCTGTTCAACGTGCTGCTCGACTACCTCGACGACGACGACGAACTCGCGGTCGTCAATCGCTTCACGACCCGCGTGGATATCCCGGCAGTCACGGCGTGCACGAACGCGGAGGAAATCGTGCGCTTCCAGTGGCTGGTGCGCCAGGTCCCGGTGGCGGAGTCCGTCAATCGCTTCGCGGTCAACCTCGTGCGCGCGACGCGGCCCACCGAGTCGATCGCGCCCGAGGTCGTCAGGAAATACGTGAACTTCGGTGCCAGTGTACGCGCGACGATGTTCCTGAATCTTGCGGCGAAGGCGAGCGCGCTCCTGAACGGCCGCTACCACGTGACCGAGGAAGACATACGCACGCTGGCGCTGCCGGTCCTGCGTCATCGCGTGCTGTGCAACTACTTCGCGGAGTCCGACGGCATGACCGTCGACGACGTGCTCGGTGAAATGCTGAAGTCGGTGAAAGCCTGACATGGTTGCAGCGCCGGGCAGCCGTGAGCTCCTGCAGCCGCAGGTGCTGGCCGGGTTGAAGAACCTGGAGCTCGTGGCGCGCTCGGTCGTCGAGGGTTTCCTGATCGGGCTGCACCGTTCGCCGCAGTTCGGTTTCAGCCAGGAGTTTGCCGAGTACCGGGCCTATTCCGAAGGCGACGATCCGCGCTTCATCGACTGGAACGTCTATGCACGGACCGATCGTACCTATATCAAGCGCTTCCTCGGCGAGACGAATTCGCACCTGATGATCCTGCTCGATGCGAGCGCGTCGATGGGCTTCGGCGGGCCGCCCGTGACGAAGCTGCGCTACGCGCAGTTCCTCGCCGCGAGCCTCGCGTATCTCGCCAATCGCCAGCACGACGCGGTCGGCTGCATGATATTCGA